>DJYL01000221.1 GCA_002448495.1 Pseudoselenomonas ruminantium
GACCTTTATCATTGGCGAAATGGGGGATAAAACCCAGCTCGCTGCCGTGGCGCTCGCTTCCGAGATGGGCAGCTGGCTGTGGGTCTTTGCGGGGGCTGTAGCTGGGATGCTCATTGCCGACGGCATGGGGCTTGTGGCCGGCAACTATCTGCAAAAGAAAATATCGCCCCCGACCATGCAAAAGGTGTCGGCGGCGATATTTATCGTGTTTGGTTTGGCAGGGCTGGTGCAATGCTTGTTTCTATAAAAATATCATAGGCTATTCTTGCGAAATGGATTTAGAGATAGTATAATGTAATTGACAATAAGGTGATTCGGTTCATCTCTGAACCAAAAGAAAAAGCCCCGTTGGCTTGACGAACCAACATGAGGGGCTTTTTTCTTAGGTTCTTCTGCTTGACGGAGCAGGGAGGACATTCGGTTGGATTACCACAATGTATGTTGGTTACATACCCAACCAGTGCAAGACAATCTCAGCGATAATACCGCCGATAACACTTGTCAGCACATTGACCGCGAAGGTGATCGCATTCATCGTTCTGAACCTCCTTCCTCGCCGGATTAACCTTTGACGAAGGCTGTGGCAACTTGATTATTATAACACAAGATGACGCGTTGATGTAAAAATAAAAAAGAATCCCCTGGAAGGAACGCAACTCCTCCGAGGGATTCTTGCATAATTATCAAGATAAATGATGCGTTTGCATGTCTAATTCTTGTAGTTTGCTCAATAAATCCTGGGCAAAGTCAAGGAAATTTTCCCTTTTGTCGGCAGGAATGGTAGACTTGCGGTTAAATTTGTATTCAAATTTATGAAAATAAATTTATTCTTGCTTCTTCATCAGCATTTAATTTTAAGGAAAATTTTGTAAGTCCATTTACATCTTCTGTATTCAAATAGCTGATATATTCAGCTTTGTCCTCTTTTGTTACAACTATGGGAGCAATACCTTTTTGCAAGCAGATATAGACCATCAAAGCACGGCCTACACGACCATTACCATCTGAGAAGGGGTGAATGCGTTCAAAAGCAATATGTTGACGGCAAATAGCTTCAATAATACCTTCTTTTTCTGGGGTTTCTAATTGTGCTTCAAGATTCAATATCCATTCTTGTAATTCCGTAATAACCATATATGGCTGTGTTGGGGTGAAACTAGCACCTATAATCATATTGGGAATGGTCTTAAAAGTACCAGCAACGCCATCTATTGCGTTTTGGCAAAGCAGAAAATGTATTTTTTTGATTAGTTCCAAACTAAGTGGCGGTAAATCTTCTAAATTATCACGAATAAACTGCATGAATCCTTTGTAGTTTATTACCTCATTTAATTCTCGCAAATTCATTGCCCTGGGGATATATCCGTCAATAAGGATGCTTTTGGTTTCACCTTGCGTTAAAGTGTTTCCTTCAATGGCTGTACTATGATGAGCCATGCGAACCAATAAATCATCGAGATAATCATTTGATATTTTCATGGTTTTTTCCTTTTCAATCTCAAAATACGCTGTTTTTCGTTAAATGTTATTCTTCAAATACGTTAATGCAACAAAAAAAGCTCTAGGTGAGAAGCCAAGAGCTTTTTCTGCAATTTCTCTATAACTTAATTATAGCAAAAAGGCTAGGGATGGTCAATAAATCCTCTCCAGTTCATACCCATTATCATGCAATGCTTTGACAATGCGCTGAATATGTTCTTCGTTGTTGGTTTCGCAGGTGACTTCGAGGATTACCTTCTTGAAGCTGTCGGTCACTTTGGACTGGTTGTGGTTGAGTTCGATGACGTTGGCGTTTTCCTCGGCGAGGATGCGGGAGATGGTGAGGAGCTGCCCCGGTTTATCCGGCAGGAGTACGCCGAAGCAGAATACCCGGCCACGGGCTATCTTGGCTTTTTCGATTAAAGCGGAGATTGTGGAGATATCGATATTGCCGCCGCTGATGATGGCGGCTACTTTTTTGCCCTTGAAGGGGAGTTTGGAGAGGGCGGCGAGGGAGAGGACGCCCGCGCCTTCGGCAATGAGTTTGTGTTTTTCGATGAGCGATAACAGAGCGCCCATGATTTCCATTTCGGAAACGGTGATGATATCGTCAAGGTATTTCTTGCAGAATTCATAAGTCAGCGTGCCGGCGGTCTTTACGGCGCAGCCGTCGGCTACGGTGTCGGCGGATTTCAGGGTGGTGATTTTCCCTTTGGCAAGGGCAGCTTTCATGCAGGCGGCGTTTTCCGGTTCTACGCCGATAACTTTGATGTCGGGATTGACGAGTTTCGTGGCCAAGGCCACGCCGGAGGCAAAGCCGCCGCCGCCGATGGGCACGAGGATAGCGTCAATGTCCTTGCAGGCATCAATGATTTCCAGGGCCGTAGTGCCCTGACCTAAAAGTACCTGTAAATCGTTGAAGGGGTGGATATAGACATAGCCATGTTGTTTTTGGAGTTCCAAACTGTAAGTGTAGGCATCGTCAAAGCCGTCACCGTGCAGGACAACCTCTGCGCCGAGGGCTTTGGTGCCTTCGACTTTGAGGATAGGGGTGGTGGCGGGCATACAGATAACGGCCTTGACACCGAGTTTTTGGGCGGCGAAGGCTACGCCCTGTGCATGGTTGCCGGCAGATGAGGTGATAACGCCCTTGGCTCGTTCTTCGGGGGTGAGCTGGCTGATTTTATTGTAAGCACCGCGCAGCTTGAAAGCACCGGTGTGCTGAAGGTTTTCCGGCTTGAGAAAAACTTTGTTGCCGGACAGTTCCGAGAAAAAGTCGCTTTCAATCAGGCGGGTTTTGCGTACGATGCCTTCTAAATTGCGGGCGGCCTGATAGACGCCGGCGATGGTGGTCTGTTCGACGATTTCGGTATTATTGGGCTGGCTGTGTTTTTCTTTGGACATAATATAGCCTCCTCAGCTTTTGTTGTTTACATAAAGTTTATTTTTATGGTGAATTATTAATAAAAATGTTCTATTTAGTGTAGCATTATCCGTGAGAAAATGTCAATGTATTTTCTGAGCATTGAGGGAGGATTTTCTAAGCGGGGGCGCGAAATACTAGGTAGATAATCTTTACGGGGAGGTTGATGAGATGAAGTTATCCCGTATTTTGGTGCCGGTGGATGCGTCCGATACTTCGCGGCGTGCCTTGCTGTTTGCGGCTGATTTGGCTCAGGAGATGCAAGCAAAGCTGGATATTTTGCATGTGACGTATTTTACAAGTGAGACAGATGCGCAGGAGGAAAGCTGGCTGCCAGATGAAATTGCCGGTCATGTGCGCAGTGATGAAGCGGCGACAAAGAGCATGGTTGAAGGCTGCAGGCTGGAGAATGTGGCTTATGCGTATCATTGCCGTACGGGGATACCGGTGGAGGAAATCCTGCAGTTTGCGGAGGAAAGCCTGCCGGATTTAATCGTGACTGGCGGCCGCGGGCTTGGTGTTGTGGAAGGCTTTTTCGCAGGCAGTGTCAGTCAGGAGTTAGTGGAACGGGCACAGACAGCTGTGATGGTGGTTAAATAGCTTTAGAGGGGGTAATCTTTATGATGAAAAATATTCTTGTGCCGGTGGATGGCTCGGAAGGTTCAGACCGCGCAGTGGCAGAGGCTATTGCCATGGCGGAGGTCTGTGAGGCAAAGCTCAACTTCCTCTATGTGGCCAATATCAATCAGCTGGCAATTAATGCCTGCCTGTCGGATGCGATTTTGGAGGCCGTGACCAAGGCGGGCAATGTCATTTTGGATAGGGCTATGGAAATGGTGCCTTCGGGAATTGAGAAGGAAGCATTTTCGGAAACCGGGTCGCCGGCGGTGGTGATTCTGGATTTTGCAGCGGCTAATGATATTGAGTTAATCATCATGGGCAGCAGAGGTCTGGGGATTGTCAAAGGGGTGCTTTTGGGCAGCGTCAGTCAGTACATTGTGGAACAGGCGAAATGTCCGGTGCTGGTGGTGAAGTAAGCAATTATAAAAAGCAAAGCATCTAAACTCACTGCGTTCAAACAGTAGATGCTTTGCTTTTTTTAGGTGGTGGGCAAAAAATATTTTCTTAACGCGAAATTCAAATGTCCAAAAGGCGAATCTTTCCCGTCTGGCGGTAGGCGTTCATATCAATGATGCGCTGGTTGGCGGAGCCGCGGAAGTTCAGGGTTAAGTCCCGCTGTTTTTCTTCGTAGCGTCCATCCACGAGAACGTCGATTTCTTTGAGCAGGCTGTCAATGGCGGGATTTTTTTTGGCGGTGAGTTCTTCCAGCGTGTAGCCTGTGTAACTCCAAACGTCAAGCCCGCGGGCGTGAGCCTCGCGGGCTAGTTTGGTAAGGGGGGAGGGCTGGAGAAAGGGTTCTCCGCCGCTGAAGGTTATGCCGTCCAGCAGGGGATTGGCATCGATAAGGGAGAGAATTTCTGCGGTGTCGGCATCTCTGCCGCCTGTGAACGGGTGGGTGCTTTGGTTATGGCAGCCGGGGCAGTTATGGGGGCAGCCTTGGGTAAAGACCGTTATCCGCAAGCCTTCACCGTCCACAATGGAATCTTCCACGATACCGGCAATGCGTATTTTCATATCAGTGCAGAACCGTGTGCTTTACGCGGTCATGTTCCTCGGCGCGTTTGGCATCGTTCCAGCGGTCGATGGTGCCGACCAGATAACCTGTAATGCGGCGGATGCGCTCGAATTTTTGGGGCTGGAGTACATAGTCCAAATGAATCTGCCCGTCAGCTGCGGGAGTCAGTGTCAGTTCGTTTACACGTTCATGGGTCTGTTCTTCCACGTAACCGATGTACTGGGCGATTTCGGCTTCCGTTATGTCACTGAGTCCATCGACAGTCACTGCTACATCATTTACCATCATGATAATCACCTATCCTTTAGTATTTATCTATGAACCCCGTAGGGGTATTCAAGCTGCACTACAGTAAGTAGTGAATGTAAGGAAATTATACAATATATATGGAGGTAAGTCAATAATAATACTATATATAGTTATTTATCCGCAGGTTTATCCACAGCATAACAGCCGATAGCTAAGGTGGGAATAAGGAAAAAAATTTTATCCACAGATTTATGGCTTTGCTCATGTGGATAAGATTTTGCCTAAGAAAAAAGAACGTGGGCGGGCTTTTTCTACGTTTCCTATTGTACATTGATTTTTTTTTGTTATAATTATATTCAGAGGAATATGAAAATTTTAAACATCACACAAGGAAGATGGAGGGATGGCTATGAATTGGCTGAATAACCTTAAGGTGAGTGGGAAAATTGCCTGTCTGATTGTCATG
>DJYL01000115.1 GCA_002448495.1 Pseudoselenomonas ruminantium
GTGCAAAGCGAATACTTTATGCTGCGCAGTGAGCAGCTGCATTTTGACCATGTAACTTTGCAGGGGAAATATTCATTCCAGTATATTGAGAATGCGGATTTTACCGATTGTGAGCTGAACACTAAAGATGCCTTTTGGCATGCCAAAAATGTGACTGTCCGTAACAGTGTGATTCGGGGCGAATATCTGGCGTGGTATTCGGAGAATCTGACGCTGGAGAACTGTACGATTATCGGTACACAGCCTTTCTGTTACTGCAAAGGGCTGAAACTCGTCAACTGCCGTATGATTGATACGGATTTGGCCTTTGAAAAATCCGCGGTTGAAGCAGAAGTCACTACGGTGGTGGACAGCATCAAAAATCCGCGGACGGGTACAATCAAAGTGGCTGGCGTAAAAGAAATCATTATGGATGATGCGCAGGCCAAGGGGCAGATTATCGTGAATAACGCTGCTGATTGCGCTTAATATTGACACGTTGTCATTTTAGCGATATAATACAAGTAAAGAAAGATTACACGATGTCATTTTAGGAGGCGCAGGTTATGAAATACACGAAACTGGGGAATTCGGATTTGGAAGTATCCCGTATCTGCCTTGGATGCATGGGCTTTGGCAATGCTGCAACGGGTCAGCACAGCTGGACGGTAGATGAGGATGCTACCCGGGAAATCATTAAGCACGCTTTGGATTCGGGCATCAATTTTTTCGATACGGCGATTGCCTATCAGAATGGCACTAGTGAAGAATATCTGGGTCGGACGCTCAAGGATTTTGCTAAACGTGAAAATGTGGTGGTGGCCACAAAATTTCTGCCCCGCAGCCAGCAGGAAATTGCCGATGGCGTGACCGGTCAGGAACATATTGAAAAACAGCTTGATTTGAGCCTGCAGCATTTGGGTATGGATTATGTGGATTTGTATATCTATCATATGTGGGATTATCAGACGCCGCTTTATGATATTTTGGACGGCATGAACCGGATGGTGAAGGCGGGGAAAGTCCGCTATATCGGCATTGCCAACTGTTACGCCTATCAGCTGGCCAAGGCCAATGCACTGGCAGCAAAAGAAGGTTTTGCGCCCTTTGTGTCGGTGCAGAATCATTATAATCTCTTGTTCCGTGAGGAAGAACGGGAAATGGCGAAACTTTGTGCAGAGGATAATATTGCCATGACCCCTTACAGTGCTCTGGCCAGCGGGCGGCTTTCCCGCAAGCCCGGCGAAACTTCCAAGCGTTTAGCCGAGGACAGTTATGCCAAATTAAAGTACGATGGCACAGCCGAAGCCGATGAAAAAGTCATTCTGCGTGTGGCTGAGCTGGCGGATAAATACGGCGTGACCATGACGGAAATATCTCTTGCCTGGCTGCTGACCAGAGTAACGGCGCCGGTAGCCGGAGCGACCAAACTGCATCATATTGACGGAGCCGTCAAAGCAACGGAACTCACGTTAGCGGATGAAGACATCGCTTATTTGGAAGAACTCTACATTCCGCATAAACTGGTCGGCGTGATGGCGCAGAATACCCGCGGCGGCAATAAAAAAGAGCAGGTCTGGATGAAAAACGCGCCCAAGGGAATGCAGTAAGATTTTCCTTGACTTGAAGTAAACTCCAAGTGCTAGAGTAGATTTATCAACGATAAAGGAAGCGATAATATGGATTTGGAAACCGTTAAAGAAACCAGTGTATTTCCCGTAGGCGGCGAAAATGTCAACTATGCCCAGTATTTTGATGGCACGAGCTATCTCAACATGATTTCTATGGAGCAGGTGGTTATCGGTAATGTGACCTTTGAACCGGGCTGCCGCAATCATTGGCATATCCATCATGCCGATAAGGGCGGCGGGCAGATGCTGCTCGTGACGGCTGGCCGGGGCTGGTATCAGGAATGGGGCAAACCGGCGCGGGAATTGAAGACCGGTGATGTCGTGCATATTCCGGCTAATGTCAAGCACTGGCATGGCGCGGCCAAGGATTCAGCCTTCCAGCATTTGGCTGTTGAAGTGCCGGGCGAGAATACTTCCAGCGAATGGTGTGAGCCGGTGGATGAGCAGGAATACAATAAACTTCCGTGAAATAAAGCCTAAAATTTAAGAACACCTCCCTGTTTTCGCTATAGAAAGCAGGGAGGTGTTCTTGCTGAAAGTCAAGCGTACTATTGCCCAATCATCATGCTGATGATTTCCTTATCGGTTTCCTTCATGCCAATACGTCCAAGGCGGCTGATGTTGCGGATGGTGTTTTCTACGCCTTTTTCCACCAGTCCGTCGCCACCGTAAAACTGCTGGCCGTTGCGGTACATTTCAAAACCTAAGATGCCGGCATCGACGGCAGCAGAGATTTTAGCGGCGCAGGAGGCTTTGGCACCGTCACAGACGATGCCGGAGGTGATGGCCAGTGCGTTGACGATGGTGTGAATGACGGTCTTGTAGTCACCGGTGCACAACCAGGCAATGCCAGCCCCCGCACCCGCGCCTGCACTTACGGCGCCGCAGTAAGCGGAAAGGCGGCCGATGCCTTCCTTTTCATGCAGGGTCACGAGGTTGGCGAGCAGCAGAGCGCGATAGAGTTTTTCCTTATTGACGCCGAGTTCCTTGGCATATTCCATGACAGGCAGGGAAACGGTCATGCCCTGATTGCCGCTGCCGGAGTTGATGACTACAGGCAGTTCACAGCCGTTCATGCGGGCATCGGAACCTGCGGCGGCTCTGGCGCGGGCGCGGATGCGGACGTCCTGACCGTAAGCTTTGAGCAGGGTTTTGCCGATATTGGCGCCGTAATCGTTTTTAAGGCCTTCATCGGCAATGGCTGTATTATAGGCAATCTGCCGGTCCAGGATTTCCTGTACATCAGCGAGTTCACAAGTCATGGCAAAATCGTAGATATCTTCAATGGTCATGCATTCGTAATCGGGTTTGCCTTCCTCTACGGTCGTTACGATTTCCTTTTCGAGCAGGACTTCGCCGTTGCGCGTGATTTTGGTGATGTTGGTATGTTCGTTGACTACCTGAACTTCGGCGCTGTCTTCGCCTTTGCTGACCTTGACGATGATATCGAGGACATGGTCAGACTGGGCAAATTCCACGTTTATTTCCGTATGGGCGAGGTAGTCGTCAAGTCTGGCCTTATCTTCTTCGCAGGGCTTGGCGATGACCTCTAGTCCTGCCGTTTCGTCACCGGCAACAATGCCGATGGCGGCGGCGGCTTCAATTCCTTTGCGGCCGCCGGTATTGGGCACGATGACGCTCTTGACATTCTTGATGATGTTGCCGCTGGCGGCGATGGTGACTTTGTCCGGCAGACAGCCAAGAACGGAGCGGGCTTTAGCGGCGCAGTAGGCAATGGCAATGGGTTCGGTGCAACCCATCGCAGGGACAAGCTCCCGCTTGAGGATTTCAACATAACAGTTGTAGATGGGGGTGTTTTTTTTCATGAGGGTATCTCCATTTCATAATATAGTGATGGTTTTCATTATAATGGATTTTGCCTTAGAAAAATAGATGGAAATAGAATATACTTTCTTGACTTGAAGTGGACTCCAAGTGCTAAAATGAGAAAAAACATGAGGAGGAAAACATGAAGCGTAGAACATTTATTGCGGGCGGTCTGGGTGCATTGGGGCTGCTGGCAGGCGGCATCTTTTGGGCTAAGGGAACGTTATACCGCAAGGCGGCAAACAGCATGCGGCAGTTAACCGGTGATTTGGATGCACAGTTTTTGCGGCAGATTATTACGACAGACAGCGCACACAGCCGGATGCTTATGTGGCAGGCGGAAAGTCCGTTGGTGAATCCCGGTATCGAATATCGTGTTAAGGGGCAGGAGGCTTCCAAGGTGGTTGCTGCCAATAAAGACTTTTTCACCGATGATGGTGTGACGAATAATCAATATACAGCCGAATTGACGGATTTAACAGCCGATACCGAGTACGAATACCGCGTGGCTGCCGAAGGGGCAGCGGGAACATGGCATTCCCTGCACACGGCGGGAGAGGGGGATTTCCAATGTTTGATTTTCCCGGATTCACAGTCCAGTGATTACAGCGATTGGGAACAGCTGGCGCAAAATGCGGCCCAGCGCAACCCAGAGGCGGCATTTTTCATCAATATGGGCGATATTGTAGACAATGGCGAAGACCATACCCAGTGGCAGGCATGGTTTCACGGCGTAAATGGCATAATTGACCGGATGCCCTTTGTACCCTTGATGGGCAATCACGAAACCTACAATTTGAATTGGAAGGTACGTTTGCCGGAGGCTTATTTGAAGTATTTTGCTGTTCCGGATAATGGCAGTGCAAATTTTGGCCGGTATTATTATTCCTATGACTATGGTGATGTGCATTTTATTGTGCTCAACAGCCAATGGGATGAAACGGAAGAATTTAAGCCGGGACTTAGGGATGAGCAGGTGGAATGGCTGCAGAAGGATGCAGCGGCCAGCAGCAAGAAATGGAAAATTGTACTGGTGCATAAGGATGTTTTGCAATACCGCATCCATAACCGTCCGGAGCGCAAGGAAGGAATATCCGATGTGGGCGAAGTGTTTATGCCGCTGTTTGATGAACTGGGCATCGACATTGTCTTTACCGCACATCTGCATACTTACCGCAACCGGGGACATATTCAGAACTTCCGGCGCAGCGGGAAAGGGCCGTTATATATCCTTACCGGCGTAGCGGGAAATGTCCGTTATCCCGGTTTATGGATTGACCACAAATTAGATGAAGTCGTTGCTCCGCAGCCGGAAACGGATAATTATCTGACTATGGCTGTGAAGGGAAACGAAATCACCGTTCGCTGCTTCCTGCCGGATGGCAGGGAAATTGATACGGCGGTTGTGCAAAAAAATCATTGACAGCAGCGTATGGGTTGTGATAAACTAATCAAGTCGTGAACAAGAAGAAGCCACCGCTTCTCACCTGATGGCCGTTGGTGAAGGTCAGTCGGGTTTATAGCATTGAGTTTTTGAAGGTGGCTTTATGCCGCCTTTTTCTTGTTTGGATAAGAGATGTAGACTTTAAGCAGGAGGTGTTTTACTATTAGCAAAGAATCTTTACGCATCAATGAGGAAATTCGCATCCGTGAAGTGCGTGTGACCAGTGCCGAAGGCGAACAGCTCGGCATTATGGCAACTCGTGACGCACTGCGCATGGCTGAAGAACAGCATCTTGACCTCGTCGAGATTGCCCCGAAGGCCAAACCGCCGGTGTGCCGCATCATGGACTTCGGCAAGTACCGCTACGAACAGCAGAAGCGGGAAAAGGAAGCGAAGAAGAAGCAGAAGGTTATTAACATCAAAGAAGTTAAGCTTCGCCCCAACATTGAACAACACGATTTTGACGTCAAGTTGAAGAACGCACTTCGTTTCGTAGAGGAAGGGAACAAGGTCAAAGTGACCATCATGTTCCGTGGCCGTGAGCTTTCCCATCCGGAACTGGGCAAAACTGTCCTGGGCCGTGTGGCAGAAGCCTTGGGCGACCGTGTTTCCATTGAACGCAATGCCAAACTTGAAGGAAAAAATATGACGATGATTGTTGCACCGAAGGTGCAGAAAGCATCGAAGCCCAAACAGCCTGCACAGGAATCCTGAGTGCAAAGGCTAATTTAAGGAGGAAAATGTAATGCCAAAGATTAAGACTCGCAGAGCAGCAGCTAAACGCTT
>DJYL01000038.1:0-17551 GCA_002448495.1 Pseudoselenomonas ruminantium
GCCTTCATCATAAAGCGGCGGTTGTATGCCCTGCCCTGCATTGCGGTTGTTCAATCCCCCCAGCAGGGTGTTATCAAGCTGTACATTCGGCTTTTTCCATAGGGCATTTCTATCAATCATCCTCGTGGGTACAATCTTTCCCTTGAGCTGGTAATCTCCGTCCGACAGCATATGCCATGTTTCATCAGCCGGCCAGGATTTTTTCAGGCAGCGCTCCACATTCAGCTTATCACTTTTCTGATAGAATTTTTTCGCTGCCTCCATGGTGCTGCCGCCTGCCATCTTCCGGCGAATCAGCCGTTCTTTGAGGTCTGCGGGTTCTGCACTGATAAACAAGCTGTAATCAGCAAAGGAACGGACATTCTGCCAACGGTCTTCTCCAAGAAGCAGCCAGTTTCCTTCTAATATAATCAAATTCTTACGCACGGTCACAATTTCTTCCACAATATCGTGGATGCTTCTATCATAGATAGGCCATCGCACATCATTCTTGCGTATATCCGTCAGCTTGCCGATAAGCTTATCCACAGAAAAGGTTTCCGGACTGCCTTTGATGGAACTCATCGGAATAAGTTTCCCCTCCCGCTCAACGCTATGGGTGTTGAGATACGTATTGGGATAGTGAAAGCCATCCAGCCCCAGAGCCTGCAGAGGAACCAATTCCTCATCGGTATTGGACAGACGCTCCAGCATCAAAGTCAATGTAGACTTGCCCACCCCCGGAGGTGCTGCCAGGAATATAATCATGCGCCGTCCCAATTTCTGCTGCATCTTGCTCATTCGACGCAAAAAAGGCAGAAATAAATTGTCTATCGTTGCCTGATTATACTGAACCTTATGCGCTAAACCATTAATCATTAACCGACAAGTACGCCAAACCTTTTCACTCACCATTCATCCCTGCCCTTCCTTAGCCAAAAAAGTCGTCCTTCCCTGACTTAATCCATGTTACACTTATATTATCGTTAAAAAACAATTAAAATTAAGGAAAATTAACACAATGCTGTCTTTTTTCGCTATAATATATATGAACCATAGCAACAATGATTATCGCCAGGAGGGATTTCAACTAATGAACAAAAAAAACCTACAGAAAAAAATACTCACGGGACTTGCGGCACTCTGCCTGTCCCTGCCCATCAGCTATGCACCCGTTTCCTCCCCTGCTGCTGAAGCAAGCACTGCCAGCATTATCGGCGCAGTTATTTCCGGCGCTGCTGCCCATAGCCAGCTGAGCAGCATCATCAATAAATACAACAATACGGATCCGGGGCGTCAGGAATTATTTGAGCAAATGAAGCAAAAATACGGTGTAAATGGTGATGCCTACCTTAATCAACAGCTGCAACGCATCATGACGAATCTCACGCGCGGCATAGGTGCCGTTGATTCTTCTGTCTACAAAAAGCCTTACAATTATTTTATCAACAATGAGAAAAGCTTCAACGCCTTCTGCACGCTGGGGCACAATCTAAGTGTCAATACCGGGTTATACAGTGTACTGAAAAACGAAGATGAAATCGCTGTGGTACTGGCACACGAGATGGGGCACGGACAAAAAGATCATCCCGCTAAAGGTGCCCGCCAATCCCTGAATATGCAGATTCTGGGGGCTGCAACCGGCTCTCAGGCCGGCATGATTATGGCTACTGTGGTAAACAATCGTCATATCACCAAACCAATGGAACGCGAGGCTGACGCTTTGGCCTTCGATTACATCAGCCATGCCGGTTACAATCCCGGCGCCTGTGCTGCAGTATGGCAGCGGGTTATGGACATGTCCAAGAGCCAGCCGTCTTCTTTCGAGCAGTTCCTCTCCGACCATCCGGCCAACGATGACCGTCGGGATGCTTATGCCAAAAAGCTCAACCAATACAGCAACGGCCATGTCACCAACAAAGACGGCGTAATCAAGGTCAATACTGCGGTATTCTGTACGCCCGCAGCAGCCGGCGGCATGAGTGCCAAGGAACGGGCATACTTTGTCATGGGCAATCTGGCCGCAGCTTATCACAACGGCCACAACAATCGTTCCGCTTATGCTGACGGCAATACCGTCATGCTCGGACAGCAGCCCATTATCACCTGCACTTCGGGTGATGAAAGCGCCAACACTCTGGCCGAACGCCTGAATAAAATCAAATAATCCGGAGCAGCTATGTTCATCAAAAAATATCGTACATCAATACTTTTGGCACTTTCGTTTATTGTGCTCCTGTCTACCTTTTGGTATATGCCTCAGCTGGCCTTTATCATCTTCATCTCCCTGCTGTTGCAGCTATTGCTTCTGCCTTTGGCAGACAAAATGGCGGAGAAAATGCCCAGAGCTCTGGCAGCAGGGCTGGTACTGTTATGCTTTATCAGCCTTGCTCTGCTGCTCTTGATGCTGGTTTCCAAAAGCTTCCTCCCCACCTTCAGTCGTTTTGTCACCGATTTTCCCCAGATAACCGAGAAAATCCAATCGCTTTCCTGGCTTCAGGAATCCGATTTTCTGCAAAACGAACTGGATGATATTTGGGCAGAGATGAAAAATGCGAGTATGACCGCCCTGAAGTCTTCACTTACCCTGCTTTTATCACTTTTCAGCAAAGTCATTGACCTCGTAATCATCTTCTTTGTTACCTTCTATCTTCTGAAAGACGGTGAGCAGATTCAAAGCTATCTGGCCAGTTTGTTTCCCACACGGGATTACGGGCGGGTCATGCATCTCTTTGACCGGATTTTGAGTGCCCTGCGGATATATATTTGCAGCCAGCTGGTTATCTGTTGCATCACCGCTGTAATCGTCTTTTTATACTTCACCATCCGCCATCTGCCCTATGCCTCGGTCTTTGCTGTGGTATCGGGCACCTGCGAATTTCTCCCGGTACTGGGGCCTACGGTAGCATCTGCCTTTGGTACCCTTTTGACCGCTACCGTTGATCCTGTCGTTGCTCTGCAGACAGCAGGCTTCTATCTGCTTTTGACACAGGTCAATCATAACTTCATCTATCCGACTCTGATTGGCAAGTCTCTGAACCTTCATCCCATTGCCATCATTTTGGGCATCGTGCTGGGCGGGGAATTGCTCGGCGGTGCCGGAATGTTTCTGGCTGTCCCCTTCATCGTCATCTGCAAACTGGTGATTGAAGATATCTACAAGGACAGAGTACTGATACGGAAACAGGAACAGTCATCACGCTGGCTGGCCAAAACGAAAAACTAAATGATAAAAAAACCTGCAGGCTATCAGCTAACCTGCAGGTTTTTTATCATTTACTTATCGTAATGCGTGACATTGAATTTGGGTTCACGGACGTTTTCCACCGGCTCACCGACCGGTACAGTTTCTTTTTCCTTTTCTGCTTCAGCATCAAAGGCTTCGTTCTGAGCCTGCTGTACCAAAGTAGTCGGAGGAATCAAAGCGGGGTCACCATCTTTGGGGCCGTTGTTATCATCCTTAGGCGGTTCCTTGGTATCTTCCTCGGAAATTTTTCCCGTTTCGAGCAGTTCTTCCAGCTGCTTGGCGGTGAGGGTTTCCCGTTCCATAAGGGCCTGCGCGATGAGTTCCAGCTTATCCCGATGTTCCGTGATAATCTGGCGGCAGGCCTCATAGGCTTCTTCCAGATACCTGCGGACTTCCTTATCAATTTCGCTGGCTACTTCTTCCGAGTAGTTGCGTTCCTGATGGAAGTCACGGCCTAAGAATACCTGATGGTTCTGGCTTTCGCCGTAAGCCACAGGGCCAAGCACATCGCTCATGCCGTACTGCATGACCATGCCGCGAACCATGCGGGTTGCCTGCTGAATATCCTGCGAAGCGCCCGTACTGATTTCCTTGAGCACGATTTCTTCGGCAACGCGTCCGCCCATTGCTACTTTGAGCTTGTCGAGAAGTTCGGACTTGGTCGCATAGTTGCGGTCTTCCTTGGGCAGCATCAGCGTATAACCGCCGGCACGGCCGCGGGGAATAATCGTAACCTTATGCACAGGGTCAGCGTGTTTGAGCATCATGCCCACGAGGGTGTGACCACCTTCATGGTAAGCCGTCAGGCGCTTTTCCTCATCATTCATGATATGGGACTTGCGCTCAGGGCCGGCCATAACACGCTCAATGGCTTCTTCGAGTTCCTGCATGTAAATCTTCTTCTTGTCCCGTCGGGCAGCCAAAAGCGCTGCTTCGTTTACCAGATTGCTGAGGTCAGCACCGGTAAAGCCGGGAGTACGGCGGGCGAGGATATCCAAATCTACCCCATCGTCCACCGGCTTGCCGGAGGTATGCACCTTGAGAATGGCAAGTCTGCCGCGCACATCGGGTTTGTCCACCACAATCTGGCGGTCAAAACGCCCCGGACGCAACAGCGCAGGGTCGAGGATATCCGGACGGTTGGTCGCGGCAATAATGATGATGCCCTCATTGGCAGCAAAGCCGTCCATTTCCACCAACAACTGATTAAGCGTCTGTTCGCGTTCATCATGTCCGCCGCCGACACCGGCGCCGCGCTGACGTCCCACAGCATCGATTTCATCGATGAAAACGATGCAGGGAGCATTCTTCTTGGCCTGGTCAAAGAGGTCACGCACGCGCGATGCACCGACACCGACAAACATCTCCACAAAGTCCGAACCGGAAATGGAGAAGAATGGTACGCCTGCTTCACCGGCAACGGCACGGGCCAGCAAGGTTTTACCGGTACCCGGAGGGCCAAAGAGCAGTACGCCCTTCGGGATGCGGGCGCCCAAATCGTTGTACTTCTTGGGGTGCTTCAGGAATTCCACCACTTCTTCAAGTTCCTGCTTGGCTTCATCAGCTCCGGCCACATCCTTGAAGTTGACCTTGATTTTATCCGAACCGCTCATGCGGGCGCGGCTCTTGCCAAAGGACATGACCCGGCCGCCGCCGCCCTGCGTCTGCTGCATAATGAAAAACCAGACACCGACGAGCAGCAAAATCGGCAGCAGAGACGAGAACATCGTAGACCACCAAGGCGGCTCCGGCGGATTTTCCGCATTAATCTCTACACCCTTGGCAGAGAGTTTCTCAAAGAGCTTGGGGTCGCTGTTGGGCGCATCCGGAGTAACCGTAGTAAACTCCGTACCATCCGCCAACGTACCGCGAATGGTGTTCTGGATGAGGACAACCTTTGTTACCTTTCCTTCATCCACCTGCTGCAGGAAATTCGTATAGCCTACTTCCTGCTTCGTTGTGTTCCTTGTCGAAAAATAATCGATGATCGAAATAGCGACCAAAATAATCAACAAATAGAACCCTACATTGCGTAGAAACTTATTCAATCCATTGCCCTCCTTCCGAGAAGCCCTGGCTCCTCAGGATTTTAATTTTCTGTGTAAATCTCGGGCTTTAACACACCGATATACGGCAGATTACGGTAAAGTTCTGCATAATCAAGACCATAGCCTACCAGAAATTCATCCGGCACTTCAAATCCGCAATAGTCGATAGGCACATCAACCCGTCTGCGGGAAGGCTTGGAGAGCAGTGAGCAAAGCTTGATGGACTTTGGCTTGCGCTCCTTGAAATACTTATTCAGATAATTCATGGTCGTACCCGAATCTATAATATCTTCGATAACGATAAGGTGTTTCCCTTCTATGTCGTAGTCCAAATCCTTCAAAATCTTTACCGAACCTGTGGTAGACGTGCCATTGCCATAGCTGGAAGCAATCATAAAGTCAAGATGTACCGGTAATTCCAGCTTGCGCAGTAAATCGGTGTAGAACATCACAGCGCCCTTCATAATGGCCACGCAAAAGATGTCCTCCTTCACATCCTTATAATCTTCCGTAATTTCTTTTGCCATTTCCGCAATGCGGTTTTGAATCTGCTCTTCCGAAAAAACAACTTTCTCGATATCTTCATGTAACATGCTTAAAATCCTCTCTCCTCTAATTTGAGATACAACACTTTATGATAATCGCAAACGTCCTGCAAACATCTTGCACTACGCCTGCGGCCAATCATCCAGATGATTTCGCTGCCTGCGGCAAGCAGAGGCATTTCTGCCCGCTGCGCCTGCGGAATCTTATCATCAATCATCAATTTTTTCAGTGTCTTGCGGCCTGCGGGAAGCTGGATATAGTCTCCCGGCCTGCGGGCGCGTAAAACCAGTTCCGCTGAAAAGTTCTGCGGGTTCAGATACAGTTCATCTGGCTGAGTCTTTCCTCCATCCCAATTACGCCATTCTGCAGTTAAGCGGTAATTCCTCCAAGAAACAGTTCCGGGAACAGCCAGCACCATTTCCGGCAGACTGTCCGGGCTGCTATCCTGAGCCTTCTGCTTCGTCTGGCTAATCGTCAAATAACCATACTCCAGATAAGCCGTATAATGATGAGAAAGCTCCTGACGGCTGCCTGTGGTACCTTGCATAAGCAGGCAACAAATCCGCTTCGTCTGCTGATAGCTAAGGTCAAGCACTGAGCCTGCCGCCTTTTCCCAAAGTCTGCGAATCAGCCCCTTCTGCAATGCAGGATGCAATGCCGCCACGGCCTGCTGCCGCAATGCCCAGTCCTGCTGCCGCACATAAGCAGCATTTGACCAATAGCGGTCAATTTCCGCCTGCAGGAAATCATTCTCCTCGGCAGCCATCTCTGCCAGCTGGCAAAGAGCGCGGCTCACTTCGGGATTGTATTCCCGTCTGAGCTTAGGCAGCAGTTCCAGCCGCAGGCAGTTGCGGGTACAGTCTGCCACAAAATTAGTGGCATCTTCCCGATAGAGAAGCCCTTCTTTTTGACAATAGGCCAGAAGTTCTGCTTTTCCTATGTCTAAAAGAGGACGCACGAGATGTCCATTCTCCCCGCTCTGCGGACGCATGGCGCTAAGTCCCGTTATGCCAGTTCCGCGCAATATGCGCATCAACACGGTTTCCGCCTGGTCATCGGCATGATGAGCTGTCGCCATAAATGCCAGCTTCTGCTCACGGCAAATCCGCTTCAAAAAAGTATAGCGCAGGCTGCGGGCAGCCTGTTCCAGAGTCTGTCCATTTTCCCTTGCGGCTTTCGGCACCTGTCCATGTTCCACAAAACAGGGAATATGATGCAAACGACAATACTCTGCTACAAAAGCTGCATCCGCCAGCGAATCCTCTCCCCGAATGCCATGCTCATAATGCGCGGCAAAAACCTGCCACTGATGCCGTGGTGCCAGCTTCCAAAGGATGTCCAACAGAGCCAGAGAATCTGCTCCACCGGAACAGGCCACTAAAATCCGGCTGCCATCAGGCAAAAGTTTATGTTTCCTGATAAACTGCTCAACTTTTTCCCGCATAGCTAACGCCTCAACCATAAAGTACAAAAGCACCCTTTGCAGAGTGCTTTCAGTTTATGCCAGACCATCAGTCACGACGGGAACCGCGTCCGCCGCGCTTGGAATCAGTCTTGCGGCGCAAGTCCGTCAGACGCTCATCGCTGTCCTTGAGGAATTTGGAAAGCTTATCCTCAAAGGAAGCCGAAGCAGCACTGTAACGATTTGGTTTTCTAAAGTCACGGCCGCCAAAATTATTTCTTGGGGCACGGAAGGAAGAACGCTCACGAGCTGGGGCTTCGGCTTCTGCCTCGGCCTTTTTCTCCTGCAGCTGCTTGAT
Organism: Pseudoselenomonas ruminantium; assembly: GCA_002448495.1. Lineage (GTDB taxonomy): Bacteria > Bacillota > Negativicutes > Selenomonadales > Selenomonadaceae > Selenomonas_A > Selenomonas_A ruminantium_I. The sequence goes on from DJYL01000038.1 coordinate 7,581, forward strand.
GGAAAGACCAATCTTGCCTTTTTCATCAATGGCTACTACCTTTACCTTAACCTTGTCTTTTTCTGCCAGAAAGTCATGGACATCCTTTACATACTCATCTGCAACTTCTGAAATATGTACAAGTCCGGTTTTCCCCTCTGGCAATTCAATAAATGCTCCAAAATTCGTGATGCCCGATACGACACCATCCAGCACGCTGCCAACTTCAATGGACAAATTAATTCTTCCTCCTTAGAGTATTTGAAAATACAGGATTTATTATACCCTTGACAACTCACGGGTGTCAAGGCATACAATGCTTTACTTATGACCAACGCTATAGGGAAGTTCTCCCTCTCTGGTCATCCCCAGTTCCTCCCGGGCAACTTTTTCAATATAGCTAAGCTCATTTAACTGCCGGGCTTCTTCTTTCAGGGCAGCATTCTCCTTCTCCGCAGCCTCCAGCCTTGCCTTGGCAGATGCATAATCATCTGCCGCCTGACTCAGATATACCTGCTGAGAAATCAAAATCGAGGAAAAATAGACAATAACAGCCAGCATAATCAGCGCGAACCAGTTTATTTCACGCTTTTTTCTCGCGTTCATCATCATCCCTCCTCCCAAAAAATCAATCTATTCTATAATAACCGCAAACTTTTCTCATGGCAAGCTAATTCTACGTTTCCGACCATTGAAAATAATTCGTGGTTGCAATCCGGCGAAAATAAGATTCACAGTTTGGGCAATGGAAATGATCTTTAACATTTTCCATATCCGGACGGCCATTAACCAGAGTCACCGCCCGACCTTCCACATAATCCATAAACTCCCCGCAGCGAGGACAAATGCACTGATTGTTTTTATCGCGCTTAAGCTCCATGGGTTTTAGGTTTCCCGTGGCCACCCAATTATCCCTGTTCTTTGCTTTGGTGTTCGTCTTAGGCAGGTCATGTTCATCATAGAATCCTGACCCCAAAAGCTCCTGAAAATAAACACCGCACTGCTGACACTCATACTTGGGCAAAATCGAAGCCATATCTGCACGACCGCCTACAATCTGTACTGCTGTACCATCAACAAAATGTAATGAACGTCCACATTTCGGGCATATATAATTATTGGCTCCATCTTTTTGCAGTTGAAATACCGCCATGTTATCACCAATCTTTTCCATAAATTGCCATAGTGAAACCCACAACTATATAATTCCCTATAATTGGCCTAAAAACCTGCCGATGACAAAATTATTTTCACGATTTTCCGGCTGGCCAATGGTCTTGCCCGATTTAAGGCCTGCTCATGCATACGCTTTAAACTTTCCCCTTGGAAAATTTCCTCGACAGCCGCCGCCAGCTTCTCACCAGGATGCAGCCATACAGCTGCTCCGTGGCGGGTAGCATAAACCGCATTTTCCGTCTCTGGCCCGGGAATGGGGTCATGCAGAAGCATCGGCGTTCCCAAGGCAAAGGCCTCACTGATGGTAAGCGCTCCCGGTTTGGTAATGAGCAGGTCAGATGCCCCCATCAATTTTTTCACTTCGTCGGTATATCCCCATGTGCGGATAACATGATGGGAACCTATGGCAAAGTCCTCCACCTGCTGCCGCAGCTGCTCATTTCGTCCGGCAACCACCAGCAGCACAAGAGGCTGGCTTATTTTTTCCAACTCCTGCAGCGTATGCTCAATGCCGCCCAGTCCCAGACCGCCGCCCATCAGAAGAATCACACGTTTATCCTGACCAATGCCCAACATTTTCCGCAGTTCCTCTTTTGCAGGCAGATTTTGAACTTCTGCACTGATGGGAATGCCTTCCGCATAAAGCTTATCTGCCGCAAAGCCCTGCTCTATCATCCCCTGCCGCATATCCTCGGTGGCCATGAAATAACTGTCCACACCACTGCACAGCCACATGGGATGCAGGGAATAATCCGTCATCACGACAGCCAGCGGCAGGCTGCTATGATGCCGTTCCTTCCAAAGCGACACCGTCCCTGCCGGAAACGGATGGGTGCAGATAACACAGTCCGGCTGATATCTGGCCTGCAAGCGGTTAAACACCGGCAGCATAAACAGGGCAAATATATTTTTGCCACAGTTCCCGCCGGCTTCATTGCTGGAAAGCTTATAAAACACGTCGTAGAGATTGGGAACAAAATTCAGCATTTCCAGATAGATTTTCTTGGTCAGCCAGTGCCATAAAGAAGTAGTACGAGCCATAAAATCCACGGTAATGATTTCCGCCTGAGGCAGAAGCCGCGTCAATTCCTCTGCCACCGCTTCTGCCGCCTTAATATGCCCGGAACCGATGGAAGCTGTCAGTATTAAAATTTTCTTGGCCGCCATCCGTACCGCTCCTTTCTCCGTATCATTTCACACCTGCCTATTGTAACACAAATCAAGCAGTGAGACCACCATCTACACTTAAAATCGTGCCCGTGATAAATCCTGCTTCTGCTGATGCTAAAAACTTAATAGCCGCAGCAGCCTCCACAGCCGTGCCAATACGCCCTAAAGGATAGACCGAAGCCATTTCCCGCAGGGCTTCCTCACGGCTTGACGCAGCACTTAACTGCGCTTCCGTCAGCGGGGTCAGAATATCGCCGGGAGCAATGGCATTGACCCGCACGCCAAAGCCGGCCAATTCCAAAGCCAGTGCCCGGGTAAACATGACCACCGCCCCTTTGCTGGCGCAGTACAGGCTGCAGTAGTAGTTGCCATGCACGCCTGCATCCGATGCCACATTCACGATATTGCCCCTTGTTTCCTTCAGCAATGGCACCGCTGCCTGACTGAGATAATACGTCCCCTTCACATTAATATCCAATACGGAAGCAATTTGCTCCTCACGCATATCTTCAATGGCGCCTTCCAGATATATGCCTGCCGAATTGATGAGCACATCCAGGCCACCCCAAAGTTCCTTCACCTTTTGCACCGCCTGCCGGCAGTCTTGCAGATTGCTGACATCTCCCTGAATAAAAACCGCCTGACTGCCTGCGGAAAGTTCCTGTAAGGCATCTGCCCCGCGCGAAGGGCTTCGGCCCATTAAAGCGGTCTTGGCGCCTGCCGACAACAGCAGCTTGGCCGCAGCCAGCCCAATTCCTGAGGTTCCTCCGGAAATCAACACTCTTTTTTCCTGCATAATCTTCTCCTATAGCACAAAAACCGTGCCCATAAGGCACGGTTTTTTTCTTATGTCTTTAATCAGCCGTTGACTGCATCCTTTAATGCTTTGCCAGCTTTGAAAACCGGGTTTTTGGCTGCCGGAATTTCAATTTCCTTGCCCGTCTGAGGGTTGCGGCCTTTGCGGGCAGCGCGTTCTTTCACTTCGAAAGTACCGAAGCCGATGAGCTGCACGCGGTCACCCTCAATCAGAGCCTGCTGTACGCTTTCAAAGAAAGCACCCAGAGCCTTTTCAGCATCCTTTTTCGTCAGACCGGATTTTTCTGCAATATTAGCTACTAATTCAGTTTTATTCATGAGCGTAGCCTCCTTAAAGAAGATTATTACTGCTGACGGCAGGCCGTCAGCCTTGCGGTTTGCTCCGCTATAAGAGAATTTAGCAGAAAAGCCCGAAAAAATCAAGGGTTTTCCGCAAAAAAGCCTTGCGATCCCGCAAATTTAGTCTGTTTCAGGCGTTTTTTTCGGTCAAAGGGCGGATATAGAGACTGGTCAGGTGGTCTAAATCCGGCTGACGGTCAAGTTCATAGAGCGGAATCTGACGAATGCTTTCGTCCGCCATCGCTAAATTGTGAATATAGGTTATCTCGTATTCATCCGGATATAAATCCATCAGCATTAATTTGGCATCGGAAGCGATAGGCTGACTGTAGACCTGCGTGATAATCAGCGCCTGAGCAGGAGCTTCCTTTAAGGTTTCGATATCCAGCGCATCCAGAATCGTAAGTCCCTCCACGGGGTCAATGCCCAACCGCGTATACATGACCTCTACAAAGCTCATGCCGGGGCGGATATCCACTTCCACGGACGTGTCTTTAGCCATATCGCGAAGCAGAACCACAGTACGCTCTGCAACCAAAGGACTGCCGGGAACCACATAAACCAGATTATCTAGTTCTTCTGCCTTTTTTAGCAGATTCGTGGCTATGCTGCGGTAAAGCGTTTCAAAATCTGCCGCTTCTTCATAATAGCCATCATAGGTCGTATACGTTATGCCGGCTTCATCCAATGCCGCCACTGTCGGATGAATCTTCGTGCGCAGGATAAGATGCTCCGCGTTTTCCATCAGTGCCCAGCTCTCCCGGGTAATCAGCCCCGCATGACCGGGGCCTAAGCCTATTACCGTTATCTTTGCCATATCTTCCTCATTTCCTTGCTGCTGTCTTTTCTTTATTGGTTTGCCCGGATTTTTGCAGGGCAGCTTCTTCATTGCCGCTGGCGAGCAGCAGCAGACGCAAAACAAAATTCGTTATCCGCTTCTTCTGGCTGTCCTGCAGGGCAAAGCGGTAACCGTTTTTCCCAGGCAGGGAACGCATGCTGCGTCCCAGTACCTTGTCCACAGCCAAAAGGCCTTTGGCAGGCAGGCGGTGCCCCGGCAGGATATACAAATCCAAAGCCTTGGGCAGTTCGCTGATGGTGCGGATTTTTAAGTCCCGCGCATAATTTTTTATGCGCGCCACTTCCAGCAGGTTCATCACCGCCGGCGTTGGCTCACCAAAACGGTCAATGAGTTCATCCAATAGATTTCGGATTTCCTCGTTATTGCGGATGCCGGCAATACGCTGGTAAATCTCAATCTTATGCATGGCATCGCTGACATAATCGCCATCAATATAGGCTTCTACCTGCAAATCGATAATGGGGTCCGGCTGTACTTCGGCCACTTCCTTTTCCCCGTGCTGCAATTTATCCACCGCTTCTTCGAGAAGTTTGCAGTACATTTCAAAACCCACGCTGGCAATATGTCCATGCTGCTGCGAGCCTAAGAGATTTCCCGCCCCGCGGATTTCCAAATCCCGCATGGCAATCTTGAAGCCTGCGCCGAGTTCAGCAAATTCCTTCATGGCCTGCAAACGCTTTTCCGCCGTTTCCGTAAGGATTTTATCGGCCTGATAAACAAAGTACGCAAAGGCCATATGATGGGAACGGCCCACGCGCCCGCGCATCTGATAGAGCTGGGAAAGGCCGAAATGGTCGGCATTGTAGACGATGATGGTATTGGCATTAGCCACATCCAGACCGTTTTCGACGATACTGGTGGCCAAGAGGATATCGTATTCCCCTTCGTAGAAGTCCATCATCACCCGCTCCAAAAGTTCTTCCGGCATCTGACCATGTGCTGTCTGAATACGGGCATCCGGCACCAATTTTTCGAGTTTTTCCCGCATCCGGTCAATGGTATCCACGCGGTTATACACAAAATAAACCTGACCGCCACGCTTGATTTCGCGTTTGATGGCACCGGCAATCACCGCATCATTATCCTCGACCACATAGGTCTGGACGGGGAATCTGTCCGCAGGCGGCGTTTCGATAATACTCATATCCCTTGCCCCGACTAAGGACATATGCAAGGTGCGGGGAATCGGCGTTGCCGAAAGGGTAAGCACATCAATACCTGCCGCCAGCTTCCTGATTTTATCCTTCTGCTTGACGCCAAAGCGCTGTTCCTCGTCCACTATAAGCAGACCCAGGTTCTTGAACTGCACCTTGTTCTGATTGAGGATGGCATGGGTGCCGATAAGGATATCGACCTGTCCTTGCTTAACCTTTTCAATGGTCTGTTTCTGCTCCTTGGCTGTGCGGAAACGACAGATAACATCCACCTTCGGCGCAAAGTCCATAAAGCGGGCATTAAAGGTCTGAAAATGCTGCTGCGCCAAAACCGTTGTCGGCACGAGTACCGCCACCTGCTTGCCGTCCATAGCGGCCTTGTAAGCGGCACGGATAGCCACCTCGGTCTTGCCAAAGCCCACATCGCCGCAAAGCAGCCTGTCCATGGGCTTTTCTTTTTCCATATCCATCTTGATTTCAGAAATCGCCTTTAACTGGTCATCGGTTTCCTGATAGGGGAAGGCATCCTCAAAATCGTGCTGCGTGCTGTCATCCGGTGAAAAAGCAAAGCCCTTTGCCTGCCGCCGCTTGGCATAAATCTCGATTAATTGCTTGGCAATATCCTCTACGGATTTTTTTGCCCTTGCCTTGGCCTTGGCCCATTCTGTCCCGCCCATGCGATGCAGGCGGGGCACTTCGCCTTCGGCACCGATATATTTTTGCAGGAGGTTTACCTGTTCCGTGGGCACATAGAGCTTATCGTCCCCGCCGTATTTGATATGCAGGTAATCTTTATGAATTCCGCCTACATCCAGCGTTTCCACACCGATGTATTTGCCAATGCCGTGCGCCGCGTGCACCACATAATCACCGGGCTTGATGTCCCGGAAATGGGAAAGTTTTTCGCCTTTGTTCTCCTTGCGAATGGCGCGGCGCTTAGCATGACCAAAAATATCCCGCTCCGTCACCACGACCAGACTGGCTGCCGCCAGTTCAAAGCCATTGATAAGGCTTCCCACCTGAATATTGACACAGTCCTTGCGAAGCTGCGCCCCCGCTTCCATCACCAGCGACGGATAACGATGCCGGGCCAAAAGTTCCCGCAGGGAATCCGCCTTGGATTTTTCCGAAAGAAGCATGAGCACCTGCTGTTTTTGCGCCAGCCAGCGGCTGATTTCATTCATCAAAAGGTCCATCTGCCGCTGAAAATTGGCTACGCTGGGTGCGGTAAAGCTGATGGTCTGGGTTGCTTCTGCCCCATGTACCTGCTGCAAGAGCATTGCCGAGTAAATAACCCGGTTTTCTCTGGCTGCACTCTGAATGGCGTCCCAACTAAAGACCTTATTTTTAATGTCGGGATTTTCCCTTACCATTGTGCGCATTTGTTCCCTAATGCGCATAGGTTCATCAAAGATTACCGCACCCTGCCCCTCCAGATAGGAGAGGAACACTTCTGCCTGTCCGGTGCTGTCCGTCTGTGCCAGCGGCATAATCGCGGCGCTGCTGATGTTTTTCAGGGAACGCTTGGTGTCGAGGGCAAACTCACGCAGAGAATCCACTTCATCCCCAAAGAATTCAATGCGCACAGGGTTTTCTGCATTGATGGGAAATACGTCCACAATACCTCCCCGCGCACTGAACTGACCGATGCGTTCCACTTCATCAGCATGCTCATAGCCTAAATTCACCAGACGCTGCAGCAGTTTTTCCATGGCGATTTCTTCACCCATGCCGATGTTTAAGCTCAAACGGGCAAAATCCTGACGGCTCATGCCCTTCTGCACAGCAGCAGTCGCCTTAGCGATAACGATAACCGGGTCTTTGCGCATGAGGCGTACCAGTACGTCCATGCGGCGGGCAGACCGTTCCATGCTACGTGCTTCGGCCTGTACGGCCATTATATCCAGTTCCGGCAGTTCCAATACTTCTGTCTGTGGCAATAACGAAAGCAAATCCTCCCGCCAATCGGAAACAGCATCGCTGTTATGAACAAGTATTACCAGCGGTTGGGGAGCCTGAGCGTATGCCGCCGCCAGTATCACATGTTTTTGGGAGTTGGAAAGACCATATACCAATGTTTCCTGTGGCTTTGCCTGGAAACAGGATTGTAGTTTTTTCACCCCGGCATTGCTGCCCAAGGCAGCAAATAAAGAATCCATCTTCACACCTCAATATTTTTTATGTGTATATATTACGCGAAAATGGGACTGTCGGCTTTGCCGATAGTCCCTCACTCGTATGTCAATATTTTTATATGATAATCCTATTTTTCTTTTACGTCAAGCCATGGACGCATTTTCCAATTAAATTTAGTTCCCTGGCCGGGTTTTAGCGCCTGCAAGTCCGCTGCTGTCTTTGCAGGAAGCTCGCAATAATTGCCACAATAGCGGCAATCCAGGCGCACAGAATCGCGCTGCAAGGCGGCCTTGATATCCGCACTGCCGCAGGTACATTCCAACTCGCCGCTGGCTGCTAAATCGTGGATGCGGTTAAGCGCTTCCAGCAGTGTCTGCTGATGTTCAATATAGCAATCGCCATCGGCGGGATGCAGGGCATCGTATTCCGCCGTATTGAAATCCAGAAATTCGGCGATATCCTGCCATCTGCCCATATAGCCCAGTTCAAAATTATCATGCTGACAGTAAAGTCTGGCAAACCTGAGTTTTTTCAGCTGCCGCCAGGAAAAAATCTGGCGGTTTTTGCCGTTGCACACACCGCATTCCGTGGTCAGTTCCAGTCCTTTGCGCGGCCGCAAGGTAATTTTGCCCATTTCGTGCCCACAGTTCCCGCACTCCATAACGAATTGCATCTGCCCGCTAAAGAGTGGTACATCCTGCAGTTGGATTCGGCCGCAGCGCTGGCAGTAGAACGCCAAAGAACAGGCCGTATCGATAAGCATGGAAAATCCTCCTTTCTTCTCTAAATTCCCAGTTTGCAGTCATTTCCTTACAATTGACTGTATCACCTTTGATAATACACTATTTCTACAGCTTCCTTAGCTTATCCTGCCTGTTGGAAAGTTTTTTCTTGCAAAAACGGCAGGGGCGGGCGGGATTATCCCTTCGTAACAATTGATAAGACTGTGGCTTCTGGCGGCTTAGGGAGGTTTGGCAGAGCGAAGCGTTTGCCGGCAGGCGTTAAGAAACTATTTTTTGCCCACCACCAAAAATCCGCATGAAAAGTCTACTGTCTGAGCGCAGCGAGTTTTGACTTTTCACGCGGATATAAAGGGCAAAAAATAGTTTTAGCCTGACGGCTTAGCTGAGCGTGTCAAACCTCCCTAAGCCACCAGTCTATCTCTATCAAAGTATAAAAAGGAATTACTTAACCTGTAATGCCGCCTTCACGAAATCGCGGAACAAGGGATGAGGGTTGTTCGGGCGGGACTTGAGCTCGGGGTGAGCCTGGGTTGCCACGAACCACGGATGGTCTTTTACTTCGACCATTTCCACGAGGCTGTCATCCGGCAGGGTACCGGCAATCACGAGACCGCGTTCGGTAAGTTCCTGACGGTACTTGTTGTTGAACTCATAGCGATGGCGATGACGTTCCGCAATGTTTGCCGTACCATAAGCTTCGAGGGAATGCGTACCTTCGCGCAGGGTGCAGGGGTAGGAACCAAGGCGCATCGTGCCGCCCTTGTCTTCGATACCCTGCTGGGATTCCATGAGGTCGATAACCGGGTGTTTCGTCTCGGCATCGAACTCGGAGCTGTGCGCATCCGTCATGCCGCAGACGTGGCGGGCAAATTCGATAACAGCGCACTGCATACCGAGGCACAGGCCGAGGAACGGAATGTTGTTTTCGCGGGCATACTGGATGGCCTTAATCTTGCCTTCCACCCCGCGGTCGCCGAAGCCGCCCGGCACGAGAATGCCCTTGCAGCCAACGAATACTTCCGAAAGGTCGGTATCCGGGTCTTCGATTTTTTCGGCATTGACCCAATGAATCTTCACGGAAGTATCGTTGTAGATGCCGCCATGATGGAGGGCTTCCGTTACGGAGATATAAGCATCCGGCAGCTCCACGTACTTGCCGACCACTGCCACCTTGACCTTCTTGGACGGGTTGTTAATCTTATAGACCATCTTTTCCCAGTCGGACATATCCGCAGGGCCGTAGTCCATGTTGAGTTTCTGCAGGGCAATCTTATCGAGGCCCTCACGCTGCATCATAAGGGGCACTTCATAGATAGTGGATGCCGTGCGGTTTTCGATAACGGCTTCCGGCTGAACATCGCAGAACATGGCAATCTTTTCCTTCATGTCCTTGGAAATGGTCTTTTCCGTGCGGCACACGAGGATATCCGGCTGAATGCCGATAGCACGCAGTTCCTTTACGCTGTGCTGGGTCGGCTTGGTCTTGAGTTCGCCGGCAGCGGAAATATACGGCAGCAGGGTTACATGAATGTAGAGCGTATCCTTGGGGCCAACTTCTTTCTTGACCTGACGGATGGCTTCGAGGAACGGCTGGCTTTC
>DJYL01000038.1:17684-18483 GCA_002448495.1 Pseudoselenomonas ruminantium
TAGACGCGCTGTTTGATTTCGTTGGTGATATGCGGGATAACCTGTACCGTAGAGCCTAAGTATTCACCGCGGCGTTCCTTGTGGAGCACGGACCAGTACACCTTACCCGTGGTGATGTTGCTGTTCTTGGACAGATTGATGTCGATGAAACGCTCGTAATGACCCAGGTCGAGGTCGGTTTCCGCACCATCATCGGTTACGAACACTTCCCCGTGCTGATAAGGGCTCATCGTACCCGGGTCAATATTGATATACGGGTCGAACTTCTGAATCGTAACCTTGAGGCCGCGGCTCTTTAAGAGACGGCCCAAAGATGCCGCCGTGATGCCTTTGCCCAAAGACGATACCACACCACCGGTAACGAAGATATACTTTGCCATGATTTACCTCCTTATTCCTGAATGCTTTCCAGCTTCTTCTGACGGCTGTTGATGGCCTTGTTGGCTGCCTTGGAGCGGGATGCCGCACCACGGGCAGAATGACGCTTCACCTCAGGCGGATTCCATTCGGTAAGGCCCCACTGCTGGTCGCCTTCATGCTGGAAACGGCTGTCCATATTGATGAGCGTATACACTTCTGAGATAGCAGCCGACAGGGACTGCACCGGCTTATGCTTCTTCTCGATAACCTCAAGAACCAAATCCTTATAGTACATGGTCTGACCTTTTTCCGTCAGCACATGGTATGCGATATCGACTTCCGAGCTATTGATAAAATCCATAATCAAAAAGTTCTCCTTCCAAATCCTAAATTACATCTGTTCTGGTGCGGATACACCCAAAATTCCCAAGGAATGACG
>DJYL01000117.1:0-13237 GCA_002448495.1 Pseudoselenomonas ruminantium
AGCGATAAAGAGTGCCAGAAGCAGCGTCATCAAGTCAGAATAAGGCAGAAGCCAGGCCTCGCCGTTTTCTTCCTCATGGGGTTTGGCATGTTTCTTTTTAGCCATCAAATCACTCCTTCTTCAACCCTTCACGCTCGGACTGCGGAATGAATACCATAAGTTTTGCCTCGATTGCCGTTGGCGAATCACCAGCCTGCAGGGAAAGAATGCCCTCAATAATCATGCGTTTTTCACTGACTTCTGCCTCCGACAAGAGTTTCAGCTTATTAGCCAGCGGCAGGTAAATAACGTATGCCGAGAAAATACCTAGAATCGTAGCAACGAAAGCTGCGGCGATAGCATGCCCGAGCTTGTTAACGTCGTTCAGGTTGCCCAAAGCGGCGATAAGACCAACCACGGCACCAAGCACACCAAGGGTCGGTGCATAAGTACCAGCCTGTGTCAAAATAGAACGTCCTACCGAGTGACGTTCCTGCATAACTGCCAGTTCCGCATCCAAAACGTCACTGACAAACTCCGGATCCATACCATCAATAACCATGCCCAAACCTGTTTTGAAGAACGGATCTTCAATATCCTGCACCTTGCCCTCCAGTGCCAGTATACCTTCGCGACGGGCAATCTGCGATAGTTCAATAAACATACTGAGCAATTCCGATTTTTCATGGAGCGGCGGTTTGAAGAATGTCATCTTGACCAGCTTAGGCAGGGTCTTTAACTGATTCATGTTAAAACCAATAAACAGACAAGAGAACGTACCACCAATGATAATCAGGAATGCTGCCGGGTTATTCAGCGAGCTGATCGGTGCACCTTTGATGACCATACCGACAAATACCGAGATAAAGCCGGCCACCACACCGATGACTGTTGACATTTCCAAGATAAAAGCCCCCCTAACCTTCCTTTGCTAACGAAGGAACATCATCTAATTTTGCATATACTTGTACATACTTGTATTATTCCATATGAAAAACAAAAATCCTACTTTTGGGGCGGAAAATTTTTTCCACTTTTTATGATAAATTTTTGTTATTATATCATACATTCATCAAAAATATGGTATAATAGATGGGAATAAAACTAGTTTATAGAGAAAGAAGCGATACGATGGAACTAAGACAACTTGAATATTTCCAGATGGCCAGCCGTCTGCGAAATATTACCAGGGCTGCAGAACGCCTCCGTGTATCCCAGCCCAACATCACCGTAGCGATTAAAAAACTGGAGGCAGAATTGGGCATTCAGCTCTTTGACCGCAGCCAAAAACAGCTTTCCCTGACTCCGGAGGGAGCCGTCTTTCTCAATCGCGTAGAACTGGCTCTGCGCAACATTCAGGATGCCGTACTGGAAGTCAACGACTATAAACAGCTCCAGAAAGGCACCATCAAAATCGGCATCCCCCCCATGATGGGTGCCTACCTCTTTCCCAAAATCTTCTCCAGCTTTCAGCGCCGCTACTCCCACTTGGAAATCTTCATGCACGAAGAAGGTTCCATGTCCATTCGCGAACAGCTGGAACGCGATGAGCTGGACTTCGGCATCATCATCATTTCCGGTGCCAGCAGCCATCTGCAGCTCCTGCCCATGACCAAGGACCAGATTATTTGCTGTGTCCCCGAAAACAGCCCATTGGCCGCCAAAAAGAGTATTTCCCTTCATGATATTGCGGAAGAAAACCTTATCATGCTGAAGGAAGGCTCCTTCCTGCGTCAGGCCATACTATCCAGAATGAAGGATGAAAATATCACCCCCAACATCGTATTGGAATCCAATCAGGTTGTTACCTTAAAGGGATTGGTCGCCAGCGGTGTTGGCATCGCCTTCCTTCTCAACATGGTAGTCGAAGATACGCCCGGTGTCAAGGCTATTCCTCTCGCTGACCCGCTCATTGTCGATGTTGGTCTGGCCTGGAAAAAAGACCGCTACATTTCCAAGGCAGCCCAATCCTTTATCGACTTCTGCAAAGACTTGCTCAAGGAACGCAATGCAAAAACAAAAAAATAATAAAAAACGACGGTTCGCCATAATGAACCGTCGTTTTTTTGCGCTATTTTGCAATTACATCACGATATGTGCCATGACAAACCCCATGCAGCAGCCAGTTGCTACACCGATAAGGCCCGGAATCATAAAGCTGTGATTCAGGATGTACTTGCCGATGCGGGTAGTACCGGAACGGTCGAAGCCAATGCAGGCCAAATCGGACGGATAAGTCGGCAGGAAGAAGTAACCATAGCAGGCAGAGATAAAGGACATAATCATCACCGGATCCATGCCTACAGACAGAGCCAGCGGCACAACGATAGCGATAGCTGCAGCCTGCGAGTTAACCAGCTTGGACGTCAGGAAAGCGATGATAGCATATGCCCAAGGATAAGTTGTTACGGCAGCACCGAGGCTTTCCTTGAGGATAGTCATATGCGCACCAAAGTAAGTGCTGGCCATCCAGGCAACACCATATACGGATACGAGAGCAACGATACCGGAACGGAATACCTGACTGTTGCCTACGTCCTTAGCCTTGATGTTACAGGTAAGAAGAATCATCGCTGCTACGAACAGCATAACCATCTGAATAACCACCGTCATGGAGATGGGCTTCATCACGCCTTTGGCATTCGGGAAATGCGGCAGCAAATCCGGGAAGTTGCCCAGGCAGGCGATAACAAAAATGCCTGCAAAGAAGATGTACATTGCGCGATAATAGCTTGCCGGCAGTTCTTTGTCCAGTAAAGATTCCGTATCACCGTATACATAATTGCGATTTTCCGGATCTTTGATGAATTCCTGGAAGCGCTCGTCATCAGCCAGTTCCTTGCCCCGGCGATAAGACCAGAGAGCTCCGCAGAGCACACCAAAACCCGTTGCCGGAATGGATACAGCCAGAATCTGGAGCACCGTATAATTGAAGTTATGCGCGGCAAAGAAGCCAACGATAGACACAACAGCTACCGATACAGGGGAAGCACAGATAGCCATCTGAGAAGCCACTGAGGCTACAGCCATCGGACGTTCAGGACGAATGTTCTGCTTGATGGCAATATCATAAATAATCGGGAACATCGTGTAAACCACATGGCCAGTGCCGCAGAGCACCGTCAGGAACCAAGTCGTGAGCGGAGCAAAAATCGTAACCTGTTTCGGATTGCTGCGCAGGAATTTTTCTGCATATTTCAGCATAACCGTAAGACCACCGGAAGTCTGAAGGAACCCGGCGCAGGTAACCACCGCCAAAATGGTAAGCATAACATCAATCGGCGGAGTACCCGGTTTGTATTGGAATACAAACGTAAAAATGATGAGACCAATGCCACTGATAACTGCCAGCCCGATGCCGCCATGACGGACACCAAAAATCAAGCAGGCCAGAAGCACTACGAGACCTAATAACATTTCCATAATTATTAATCTCCCTTTCCTTAAAAATTTTAGTTAACAGATATTTCCCCTTGTGGTTTCTAATTCGTCAAAGCTGATAAATTTCCTGCAACGGCAAAAAAATTTCATAACTTTTCTAAATAGTATCAATAAACCCAAAACCTGCCAACGCCTTGCTCATTATACTACAAAGCCCATATATTAGTAAATACTATTTATCATAAAATATTTTAATAATTATTTTTAGTTATGTTACTTTAATCACAATTAATATACGTCATTACAGCTTGACACGTCCTAAACATTTTCGTTATAATAACTATGTATTGAAAATTATAGATTAAGGCAATGGCGCCTTTTGTGAGTCCCCCGCTCAAGAAACAGCAGGTTAGCTGTCTTTTTTGACGAGCAAACGCAAAAGGTGTTTTATTTTACTATTATTTAATGGAAAGAAGGTTATTTATGGGATTATTAAACTCTATGGTCGACAGCATTAATACTTTGCTGTGGTCTTATGTCCTCATCGTGGTTCTTGTGGGCTGTGGAATTTACTTCACCTTGTCCACCAAATTCGTCCAATTGCGGATGCTGCCGGAAATGATTCGTCTGCTCACAGAGGGAGTAGGTGCCAAAACGGAAGGAAGCTCTATTAATTCTTTTCAGGCATTCTGTGTCAGTACCGCCTCCCGCGTAGGCGTGGGCAACATTGCCGGTGTGGCCATTGCCATCGTCACCGGCGGCCCCGGTGCTGTATTCTGGATGTGGGTTATCGCCTTTATCGGCTGTGCCACCGGTTTTGTCGAAAGCACGCTGGCACAGATTTACAAAATCCAGCGGCCTGACGGCTCTTTCCACGGCGGCCCTGCTTATTACATCAAAAATGCCCTGCACCAGCCCGGCATCGCCAAACTCTTTGCCGTGCTTTTATCCGTAACCTTCGGTCTTATCTACAACTCTGTGCAGGCAAATACCATCGCCCTTTCCGCTTCCACGGCTTTCAATGTGCCTTCCTATGTGACTGCCGGTGTACTGGCCTTCTTTACGGGTCTGGTTATCTGCGGCGGCGTACAACGCATTGCTCAGGTAACAGAATTTCTCGTCCCCATCATGGCCGGTCTTTATATCCTCGTAGCGATTATCATCACCGTCATGAATATCGAGCAGGTGCCAGCCATGTTCGCCCTGATTATTCATGACGCTTTCTCTCCACAGGCCGCTGTAGGCGGCGGTCTTGGCTCCGTTATCCTCACCGGCGTGAAACGCGGACTTTTCTCCAACGAAGCCGGTGAAGGCTCCGTACCAAATGCCGCTGCTACCGCCGACGTCAGCCACCCTGTAAAGCAGGGCCTTATTCAAGCCTTTGGTGTTTACGTTGATACTTGGCTGGTATGTTCCGCAACCGCTTTTATCGTGCTTTTAACCGGACAGTACACGGTTGGCGGCGAGCTTACGGGCATCGCTCTGGCACAGGCCTCGCTTGCCAGCATCTTTGGTGCTTCAGCACCTGCTGCCGTATCCTTTATGATTCTCATGTTCGCCTTCAGTTCCATTGTGGGCAACTACTATTACAGCGAAATCAATATTGCCTTCTTCGAGGGCAAGGGAAAAACCGGCCTCTACCTGTTCCGTGCTTTTGTTATTGGTATGGTAATTTTTGGCAGCATGGCCGAACTTTCTCTGGTCTGGAATCTGGCAGACCTCTTTATGGGGCTTCTCTGCCTCACCAACCTCTATGCCATCACCCGTCTGTATAAATACGTCCGGGTAACCTTTGACAGCTATCTGGAACAGAAAAGACAGAACAGCGCTGAACCTGTATTTGATCCGGCTATCCTGCCTGATGAACACGGCATCCACGCCTGGGGCGTAGACAAGGACTAACTCCATAAAATTTCCACTAAAAAATCCCCGACAGGTTTCTGCCCGTCAGGGATTTTTTTGGTGGTCTTTTAACTGCTGCGGCCGGTTTCCTTGTTCTGATAAAAATACAGGAATATAATCGGAATTACCAGCAGGGTAAACACCGTAGAAGTCAACAGGCCGCCAATGATTACCCATGCCATGGATACGCGGGTTTCTGCGCCATCGGTCATCGCCAGTGCCATAGGCAGCATGCCCACCATCATGGTTATGGTGGTCATGCAGATGGGCTTCAGCCGTACACAACCTGCTTCCACAATAGCCTCTAGGGCTGTCCTTCCCCTGTCCATCAAGGTCAGGGTGTAATCAATCAGCAAAGTACCATTTTTTGCCACAATACCATCCATGACCAAAATGCCAATCATGGAGTAGAGATTCAGCGTGTTATGAGTCAGGAACAGCAAAAGCACCGAACCAATAAGCCCCAAGGGAAGGGAAAACATGCGGATAAAGGGCGTAAGCACGGATTCATAAAGCACGGCCAGAAGCATATAGATGAGCACCAATGCCAAAAATAATGCACTGAGCAATTCACCAAAGGATTCATTCATGCGGCTGGCCTGCCCCTTGAACCGATAGGTCACGCCCTCTCCCAGGTCGGTTTCCTGCAAAAGCTTCCGAACCTCCCGCACCACATCACCAACGGGACGTCCCCGCAGGTTTGCGCCGAGCTGTATGGAACGCTGCTTGTCCACACGGCGTATGCTGACCGGGCCGCGCCCGTCCTTTATTTCGGCTACGTCCCCCAGATAAGCCAGCCTGCCATTGGCCCAGACGGGAACTTTGGCCACATCCGAAGCATGGTAGCCATCAGCTCCCTTAAAACGCACCTTAATCTTGGTGTCCTGACCGCCATTTAAGGCATCATTTTTCAGTTCTCCGGCAGACAAGCCGGAAATTGCCGAAGAAAAAGCGGTATCAATATCGGCCAGACTGGCATCAAATGCCTTGAGCTTGTCCCGATTGACCGTCAGCTGCAATTCCGGCATGCCTTCCGTATACGAACTGTTGACATCACTTACCCCTTGAACATCCTGCCGCAGAATTTTTTCCACCTTATCGGCGGCAGCCATCAGTTCCGGCATGTGATTGCCCCGCAGTTCAATCTGCAAGGCTCCGCCGCCGCCACGGCCGCCGCTTGGGCCGCCCATATTGGACTGGTTTTCTGTTACCCTGATTTCCGCAGTGGGAATTTTGCCGGCATATTCACGGACTTCCTGCGTGATTTCCCATACCGAACGGCTGCGTTCCCCGCGTCCCAAAAGCTGCACCTTGATGCGGCCTTCATAAGAATTGCTGCTTCCCCCCGCCTGAGTCATATAGTATTTGACCTCAGGAATCTCCGCCAATTTTTGTTCCAGCTGCAGAGCCACTTTATTGGGTTCTTCCGAGGAGGCCCGCACAGGACATTGGATATTGATGGTAAAGCCGGACTCATCCGTCTGCGGCATAAACTCTGTTCCCACTGCTCCCAAAGGTATCAGCGCCATAACACCGGCAAAAACAGCCAGAATCGTCAGCAAAAGTTTTTTCCGATGCCCCAGACTCCAAAACAATGTACGGCGATAAAGCCCCACAGCCCGTTCTTCCATCTTGTCCATGAACTGCCATAGGAAGCGATTATCCACATGATAGCCGTTTTGGAAAAAACGGGCAGCAAGCATAGGCGTCAGGGTGAAGGATACAAAAAGAGAAAACGCACCGGCAAAGACAATCGTCAAACCAAACTGCCGGAAAAACTGTCCGGTCATCCCCTCCATAAACGCAATAGGCATAAATACTGCCGCATCGCAAAGGGTGATGGCAATAGCGGCCATGCCGATTTCCATACGCCCCTTTTCCGCAGCTTCATCTGGAGCCGCACCATTTTTTAAGTAACGGATAATATTTTCCAGCACCACAATGCTGTCATCCACCAAAATACCCACACACAGGGTCATGCCCATCAAGGACATCATATTAAAGGTAAACCCTGCCAGATACATGACCAGAAAAGTGGAGATAAGCGAAGTCGGAATCGCAATCATCACGGCTGCCGTGGAACGCCACCCGCGCAAAAAGAGGAACAGTACCAGCCCGGTAGTAATCAGACCTTCCACCAATGTCCCCAAAGTGTTATGCAGGGAGGTTTCCACATAGTCTGCATCATTGGACACTACAATAAACTGATAGTCCGGATAATCACGGCGGAGTTTTTCCACGGATTTCAGGATATTATCCGCTGTTTCCACCACGTTGGCATCGCTGTTTTTATAAATCAGCACATTGATTGCCGGTTCACCGTTAAGACGGCCATAGCGCACCTGACGGGCATCCTGCTCCCGTATTGCAGCTACGGCATTGAGTGGAATAAGCTCTCCGGCACTGTTCTGCACTCGGACTTTTTCGATATCTGACGCCTTTTTATACTCTGCCACGACCCGCACATCCGATTTCGTTGACTCCGTATAAACAGGCCCCGAGGGCAGCAGCTGATTTTCATTGCGAATGGCGCCGGCTATCTTAGGAAGCGTCAGCTTATAGGCAGCCAGCTTATCCCGGTCTACCTCCACAGCCACTTCCTTATCCCGGCCGCCATGAAGCTCGATTTCCGATACGCCCCCCGCCTGCTGCAAAACATCCTGAAAGACATTTTCCGTCATGGAGTAAGCATCGCCCAGTCCATGCTGGCTCATAACCGCCAGTTCCATAATGGGCTTGGCATTAATATCCCGCTTAATCACGACAGGCGCCTCTGCCTCATCGGGGAGTTTATTTTTGATGGCCTCTACTTTTTTGGTAGCTTCTATGGCCGCCATATCCGCATCCGCATCAAAATTCAGCTCCATCATCACCCGGCCACGCTCATAGCTGGCCACCGAGGTAATGGTCTTGACATTGGATACGGAAGATACCGCATCCTCCACCGGCTTAATGATTTCCTGCTCCACCGATTCGGCACTGGCTCCGGGATACTTCACCGTGACCGTGACATAGGGGGTATTGATCGCAGGCAGCAATTCCGCGCCAATGCGGTAGTAACTGTACAGCCCCAGTACCACAAAGAAAGCCACAATCATGGATATGCCCACGGGGCGGTGAATTGATAAACGGGTGATATTCATTCTTCCGTCACCTTGACTTTCATGCCATCCTGCAGCTTATCCTGATTCGTAAGAACCACCTTCTCTCCTTCAGTAAGGCCCTCCAGAATCTCCTCAGCCTCATCATTGAGCAGGCCGATTTTCACCAGACGCCGCTCCACCGTACCATCTTCCCGCAGCACGAACACATACTGTTCACCATTGCGAACCAGCACCGCTGCCTGCGGTACGAAGATGGTCTGCGGGCGCTGCAGAATATCCACCGCAGTATGGGCAAACAGTCCAGCTTTGATTGTACTGTCCGGATTTTCCAAAGAAATCCGGACCCTGTAGCTCTTGCTGTCGTCATCCATTGCCGGACTTACAAAGATGATTTTCCCGGCAAAATCCCTGCCTAAAGCATCAATGGTGACATTGACCACCATCCCGGTCTGTAAAACCGCAGCGTCATTTTCCCCGATAGTACAGTCCACATTGATATGACCGTTATCCACCAGCGTAAAGGCTTTTGTTCCTGCGGCGGCCAGCGCTCCGGCTTCAGCGTTCCGATAGGCAATCACACCGCTGCGGGGAGCGCGCAAAATCATATCCGCTCGCTGCTTTTCCAATGCCTCTGTGACATGTTCCTGCTTGACCGCCGTCAGTTCCTTGGACTCTATGGCCGCAGCCATGCCGCCGGCCTGCTGATTGGCCAGCATTTCATATGCCGCCTTGGCCGCACTGTACTCCGCCTCTACACTGTCCAAGGTATCCTGCGAAATTGCTCCGATGGAAAAAAGATATTTTTGCCGTTCGTATTTGGCACTGACCAGCTCATAGGCGTTCTTCTTGCTGATGATATTGGCATTGTACGTGGCAGCAGTCTCCCGGGCATCTGCTCTTGCCGCACCGGCTGCTGCCGCATTCTGCGCAATGGAGATATCCAAATCCTCCAATTCCTGAATCATGAGCACCTGGCCTTCCTCCACCCAGTCGCCTAAATCTGCATAAACTGCCGCAATGCGTCCACTGTACTTTGGTGCAAGGTTAATGCTGGCATCCGCCACCGTCTGACCGGACAAAATGATATGCCGCCCCATATCCGCCCGCACGACTTCCTGTACCTGAACCACAGGCATATTCCGCCGAACCTTTCGGACATTTTCCTTTTCCAAGCCCATGTAAAAATATAATGCTGCCGCCAGCAACAGAAAACATATTCCTCCTGCCGCCCATTTTTGCCTTTTGGTCATAGAAATAAATTGATGATGCATATTTTTCCTCATTTCCAGGGAAAAAACGCTGACGAACACCAAGTTCATCAGCGTTTTTTATTTAATCACCTTAAATTTTTTCAGTAATTTTTTCTTTTCATCCTCGGTCAGTGCTGAAGATTTATTCTCCCCCTTCACCATTTGCAGCTGCACCTTTTTTACTTCCGGCTGCCGTTTGGCAGACGGCATCACTGTTTTTATCCGGGTTTCCTGCTGCAGAAGTTCTGCCATATTCAGTTCATCCAGCGCTTCCTTCAAGTATCCACGATTGCGCGCCTTGCGCAGACGATAAGCCATAACCACAGCTGCATCATCCTGCAAATCCAAAAGACTTCCTTTGGCGAGTTTTTCTTCATCCATATAGCCTGCCAGCCCAACTCGTTCCAAATACTTAGCCAGATTGCCACGAAAATACGCCAGCCGCATGCGTTCTTCCAGACGCATGGCCGCCCGTACCAATATAGCGTCTAATCGTTCATCCAGTCCCGAATGTTTCATGTATATACCTCCGGAAATATCTTTTATCTTAGTAATATTCGTTGCCCTCAACAAATATCCTGCCGCAAATTAAAACATATGCAGATTTTTTCCCCGGATTTTACTTTTCAACGTGACCATGAACGTCGTGCCCTTGCCCAATTCGCTGTCAATGGCAATGCTGCCGTGGTGCAATTCCACGATTTCCTGCGCAATAGCAAGACCTAAGCCATTTCCTCCCATTTCACGTGAACGCGCCTTGTCTACCCGATAAAAACGGTCAAAGATTTTTTCCTGATCTTCCTTGGCAATGCCAATGCCTGTATCCCGCACAGCTAATGTGACCCTGCCTTTTTCAGCGGGACGAAATTCCACTGTAACCCTGCCGCCATCCGGCGTATACTTCACTGCATTATCCACTAAAATCAACACCAGCTGACGAATTTTCTGCTCATCTGCCTGAATAATGGTTTTCGGCAGATTATCGGCTGCAATGGTGATATGCTTCTGCTCCGCCAAAGGCTGCATCATGCGGGCCGTCTGCGCCGCCACCGCCCCTAAATCAAATTTGGAGGTCTTAAGCTTCAACGCCTTATTATCACTGCGGGCCACAACCAGCAGGTCACTGACAAGTTTCGTCATTTTCTTGACTTCATCACGGACATCTTCCACAACCTGTTTCAAGAAAGGCGATTTTATCTCCGGGTCGTTCTGCAGGATTTCCGCCGAAGCCATAACCACCGCCAGCGGTGTGCGCAGTTCGTGCGAAGCGTCAGCGGCAAACTGCCGTTGTTTTTCATAGGCCGCCTTTAGCGGCACCATCGCCTTGCCGGAAAGGATATGCCCGACCATCGTAGCAATCAGGAGCGCCAACAGCCCCAGCCCCGCCATAATGCTCGTGGCTTTTTCCATACCACTGTACAGTGCGGTAACATCCTTGCCCACATAGACCATCTGCACCTTGCCATTTGCTTCGGTGATTTTCTGCGTGGTCATCATGATTTCCGACTTGTGTCCGTTCTCCTTGGGCTTCGTCACGACTACGACATCGCCTTCGGGAGCTGTCCACTGAGACATCACATCGAGAATAAACGGCTCAATGCGGAAAGATGCCCGCGAGAAATTCAACAGCCTGCCATCTTCGTCAAAGACATAGAAGAACAGGCGGTCATTGGTGTTCTTGTAAGCCAGCGTATCATCAATCACGAGTTCCGGATGCTGATTGAGATATTTTTGGGCTTCCGCCACGTTATCCGCCGTATCCCAAAGCTCTCTGGCCTGCTCGGAGCGAATCGACCAGTCCATCGACTGATGCATGGCAAAAATCAAAATGGCGAGGAAAATAATCATCACCAACGAATAAAGCATCGTCAGCCGCTTGCGGCTTTTGCCAAAGATATTTTCGGTCACTGCCCGCCAACCTCCAGCTTATAGCCAATACCCCGGACGGTCTTAATGGCGGTTTCTCCATCTCCTAAATCCAGTTTCTTCCGCAAAATCTTGATATAGGAGTCAATATTATTGGAGCTGACATCTGCTTCCATGCCCCAGATACGGTCAAGCAGAATATCACGCGGCACCACAATGCCCAAATTCTGTACCAAAAGGTCAAAAATCTGAAACTCTCTGGGGGAAAGCTGAATGACCTCATCCTTTTTCTTCAGCACCTTCGTGGTACGATTCAGGGTAAATTCGCCCACTTCCACCTTGTCCTGCTGTATCTGTTGCGTACTGCGGCGCCCAAGTGCCCGCAGACGCGCCATAAGCTCGGCAAACTCAAAGGGTTTCACCAGATAATCATCGGCCCCGGCATCCAGCCCCGACACCCGGTCTTCCACCGAATCACGGGCCGTCAGCATCAGTATTGCCTTGGCATAACCTTCACTGCGCAGCCGCTTACAAATATCAATGCCGTTTTCACCCGGCATCATCCAGTCGAGAATCAATATATCATAATCGGTGTACATGGCATACTCATAAACTTCACTGCCATTGGTCACCCAGTCGGCCTTTATCTTATTCTGTTCCAGCATATATTGCACTAATTTGCCCAAGCGCCGGTCATCTTCTGCCAATAAAACACGCATAACCGCACCTCCAAAAATTTTTTCCATATCTATTATAAGCATGTTTTCTTGAAAATCCAATGAAAAAATGACCGGTCAAGTAAATGACCAGTCATTTTTAAGCGCTATGCAATTATTTTGCCATCAGCTTGGCTACCTTGTTGGCAAAATCCACCGGATTTTCCGGCAGGATGCCTTCGATAAGGAGTGCCTGCGTATAGAGAAGGTCGCAGTAATCCTTGAAGTCAGCACTGTCTTTGCCGGCATCATGGAGGCCCTGCAGACGCGTGAAGAGTTCATGGTGCGGGTTGATTTCGAGAATGCGCTTAGCCTTGAACATCGGATTGTTCATTTCGGCAAAGGTCTGTTCCATGGAAAGGGAAGGACCAGCTTCGTCAGCAACAAGGCAGACCGCACTTGATTTCAGACGGGCAGATACTTTAACGTCTGCTACCTTTTCGCCCAGAGCTTCCTTGATGTCCTTTAAGAGGTCATCATTCTTCTTCTGGATGTCTTCCGTTTCCTTCTTGACTTCCTGGCTTTCCGCATCGTCGAGGTCGAGGTCGCCGCGGCTGATGGAATGGAAGCTCTTGCCCTCGTATTCACGCAGGGTTTCAATGCAGAATTCGTCTACCGGGTCAAGCAGGTAAAGGACTTCGAGGCCCTTGTCGCGCAAGGTTTCCATCTGCGGCAGCTGTTCAATGGTTTCCTTGTCCTTGGCCGTAGCGTAGTAGATTTTCTTCTGACTTTCCGGCATACGTTCCACGTATTCCTTCAGCGTAACCAGCTTGCCCTCTTTGGAACTCATAAAGAGCAGCAGATCTTTGAGTTTGTCGATGGTATCGCTGCCGGCATACATGCTGTTGTAAACGCCAATCTTGAGGGATTTGCCGAACTCGTTCCAGAACTTTTCATAGTCCTCACGCTTGTTCTTGAGCTTGCGAGCCAAAGATTTCAAGATATTCTTTTCCAAAGCCTTGCCGATAACCTTGAGTTCGCGGCTCTGCTGGAGAAGTTCACGGGAAATATTGAGGGACAGGTCGGGAGAATCCACAAG
>DJYL01000117.1:13292-14002 GCA_002448495.1 Pseudoselenomonas ruminantium
CCCTTCATAAAGCGCAGGTAATCCGGCAGCAGGTCTTTGCACTTGTCCATGATGAATACATGGCGGGAATAAAGCTGCACGCCCGGTTCATAGTCCGTGTGATAGAGGTTGAACGGAGCACGGGAAGGAATAGCCAAAAGTGCCGTATACTCCACAGAACCTTCCGCCTTGGTATGGAATACTTCCATGGGCTTTTCCCATTCATGGAACTGATTCTTGAAGAATTCGTCGTATTCTTCCTCTTTGATGTCGGACTTGTTCTTCGTCCAGAGCGGCTGCATGGAATTCAGCGTGCGGCATTCGATGGTCTTAACCTTCTCTGCGCCTTCGATTTCCTTGCCCTCATCATCCTTCGGCGTTTCTTCATGCTCGAAGTTCATCTTGATGGGGTAACGCACATAGTCGCTGTACTTCTTGACGAGGCGTTCCAGCGTGTAGTTTTCCGTAAAGTCGCTTTCGGCATCATCACCGAAGAATTCCTTGCCCAGCGTAATCGTAATGCTCGTACCGCGCTTGTCACAGTCACATTCTTCAATGCTGTAGGAACCGTCACCCGTGGATTCCCAACGCGTACCTTCCTTTTCGCCTGCCTTGCGGGTTTCGATAACCACTTTTTCGGCAACCATGAACGCCGAGTAGAAACCAACACCGAACTGACCGATAAGTTCCTTGTCGGTATTGCCTTCGCCGCCCTCGCTGGCTTCCTTGGC
>DJYL01000048.1 GCA_002448495.1 Pseudoselenomonas ruminantium
AAAAAGTTTTTCTTGTTACTTTTTTTTGAAAATTATATACATGTCACCAGCTTGCATGGTTTACCGCGCCCATGATACAATTAGCCCCACTAGGAAAAAGATTGTTTTTAACGCAGAAAGGATATTATCTTGCTACAGACGATTACGATTCCGCATACCGAACTTATACCGGAGATACTGCAAAAACTTCCCGGCTGGTACCGCAGCCAGTCTGACCTGCGGGAACTTCCCTGGCGAAAGTCCCCCACGCCTTATCACACCTGGCTGTCGGAAATCATGCTGCAGCAGACCCGAGCCAGCGCCGTGATTCCCTATTACGAACGCTTCCTCGCCGCCCTGCCGGATATCGCCGCACTTGCTGCCTGCGATGATGATGCCCTTATGAAACTCTGGCAAGGACTGGGCTATTACTCACGCGCACGCAACCTCAAAAAAGCCGCCACGATTATTTGTCAGGAACATAACGGCAAAATTCCGCAGGATTTCAAAGCCTTGCTGGCTCTCCCCGGCATCGGCCGCTATACCGCCAGCGCCATCGGCTCCATCGCCTTTGGCCAGCCCTGGCCTGCCGTCGACGGCAACGTGCTGCGGGTACTTTCCCGCGCCCTTGCCTCCCCTGCCGACATTGCCCTGCCTGCGACCAAAAACAGCTTGGAACAGACACTTGCCCCGCATTACCCGCAGGGCAAAGATGCCGGTGACATCAATCAGGCTTTTATGGATTTAGGGGCCACAATCTGCCTGCCCAAAGGCATGCCTCATTGCCCCCAATGCCCTCTGGAAAAAATCTGCCTTGCACATGCCGAAGGATTAGAGCTTGAACTTCCCCATAAAAGTTCCCCACAGAAACGCCGCCATGAAAAACGCACCGTCCTTCTCCTTATACAGGGAAATACCATTGCCTTGCATAAACGACCAGCAGCTGGGCTTTTGGCAGGGCTTTGGGAATTTCCTAATCTGGAAGGCCAGCTAAATAAAACCGCCGTAAAAAAATGGCTGGATGCACATGACTTAACCGCACAAAACCTCCAACAGCTTCCCGCTGCCAAGCATGTATTTTCCCACATTGAATGGCAGCTTTCCGGCTGGCGGATTGAGCTTGTGCCTGTTTCCGGTCTTGCCCTCAGGGAAAATGCCCTTCCCTTTGTCTGGGTCACGCAGCAGGAGCTGGCCGAAAAATTCAGTCTCCCCTCAGCTTTTCACTACTATTTATCCGAAATATAATGAATAAAAGAAGGATTTTTACGCTAAGAAACGAATAAGAGAAACAAATGGATCTATATAGATGTGGGATACTGAATAAATTTGAGAGGTGTTATACATGTTCAAACTTTTTGAAACGCCCAGAAAGGCAGAAGCTGCTGCACCAGCTTCACCTTCTGTTCCGGCAGCTGCTGAGCTTTCCGACATCAAGACCGCCTATCTTGCCAAAAGCGAACTGACGGCTCTGCGTCTGAAGGAACTAGTAGATGTGGCGGAAGGCGCTGCCATGGTAATCGGCTTTGTTTCCCCTGATTTGGATGTTCCAGAGGTTGCCCGGCTGATAAAGGCCGAGATTCCTTCCTCCACAAAACTTTTGCTGATGACTACCTCCGGTGAATTATGCCGTTCACAAGGCAGTCATACGTTATACTGTGAGGCTCCAGAGCAACGTGGCAAAGTGCTTTTGCAGTCATTCTCCAAGCGCATGATTGAGGATACCTATACCATGCATATCCCCCTGCCGGATGAAGATTTGCGCAGCGGCACGGTGGAAATGACCGTCAACGACCGCGTAGAAGCCATCCGCCGGGAAATCGAAAAACATGTCCCGCCCTTCCGTTTAAGCGTTGGTCATGCCTTTGCCATGGTTTATATCGATGGCGTATCAAGCTGTGAAACCTTTGTATCCCAAGCCCTGTTTGCCACGGGCAAGTTCCCCATTCCTTTCATCGGCGGCAGTTCTGCCGGTAATTTAGACTTTGCCCATACGTATATTTATGATGATAACGCCTGTCTTGAAAATCATGCCGTTATCATTATTTGCCGCTTAAAGAAAGAATACCGTTACGGCATCTTTAAGTCTCAGGCAGTTGAACGGACAGATAAATCCGTAATCGTGGGCAGTGCCAACAGTGCCCTGCGCTATGTCGAAACAGTTGAAGGGCCAAATGGTGAAGTTCCCATTATTGATGCCCTGAAGGACTATTTCCATGTACAGACCGTAAAGGAAGTACAGGATTGCATGCAGGGATATACCTTTGCCACCGATGTAAATGGTGAGGATTTCATCCGTACCTTGTCAGGATTTGACGAAGCCAACAACCGTATCAACTTCTTCTGTGATGTAGTTACCGGCGAGCGATTATACCTGATGAAGCGTGTTTCCCTTTCCCAGACCCTGTCCCGTGATTTGCGGGAATTTAACAAAAACAAACCGCATCCCATCGGCGGTATCCTGAACGATTGTATTCTTCGCCGTCTGGGGTATCCTGATGAAATCACCCATATTGACGAATTCAAAGATGTTCCTGTAGCCGGTTTCTCCAGTTTCGGCGAAATCGCCGGGCTCCATGTGAACGAAACCCTTACGGCTATTTTCTTCTATCATGTACCCGAAGGGACACATTTCTCTGATGATTATATCGATAACTTTGCCCGCATATACGCCAACTGCAATGCGTTCTTCTTCAACCGCATTATTGAACGGCAGCGGCATACGGAAAA
>DJYL01000008.1 GCA_002448495.1 Pseudoselenomonas ruminantium
CTTTCAAAATGGCGGCCATCGGTGACGGCATAGGTGCCGCGGGTAAATACCCGCCCGTCAAAGCGTTTTTTCGTCGCCGCAATCAGCGCCTTGCGCATTTCCGGGCACAGGGCATCGCGCATGACCAGCAGATAGCGCCCATCCAGCATAACGTCCTTGCGCACCGACAGGTCGAGGTAATCGTCTGGGATAATGAAGTCCCGCAAGTCGAGCAGCTTGTTGACCGTGCCAACGCCGCCCTCAGAAATAATGCGCTTGACGCCGGCTTCGCGGAAAATCCAGAACACCTGACGGGAGGCATCCGCGCGGGTTACACCGCTGCGCCAGCCGTGCATCTTAACCGTGAGTACCCGCTTTTCGCCCACGCGGAACAAGCGCATGGCAGGGCTTTCGCCATAGGGCGTGTCAAAGCGCAGATTGTCGGCCAGAATTTCCACATCGTCATCTTTGACATTTGCCGGGAAATTGCTGGAAAGTGTGCCGGAACCGCCGACTACGGCGTAGGCAGCGGCAGGAATTTTTGACTCATTCATATTCAAAACCTCTTTATCACATTGTATTCTGTATCGCGCTGGGCTGGCTGCTTGCCAGCGCCTTTTATCATGTCCACCATCTTTTGAATGGACATTTCATACTGCGTACCGGCGGCCCGCACGACATTTTCTTCGAGCATAATGCTGCCAAGGTCATCAGCCCCAAAGCCCAGGGTCAGCTGGCCGATACGCTCGCCCTGCGTTACCCATGAGCCTTGGATATGTTTGATGTTATCCATATAGAGACGGGTGACCGCCAGCGTCTTCATATAGTCCCAGCCACTGGTCTTTTCCCCGCCCAGTTCCGTATTGCCGGGCTGGAAGGTCCAGGTGATAAAGGCGCGGAAGCCGCCGGTCTTGTCCTGCAGACGACGGATTTTTTCCATATGCGCAATACGCTGCGCCATGGTTTCGCCAAAGCCGATAACCATGGTGGCGGTGCTCTCCATGCCAATGCGATGAGCGCACTCCATCACATGGAGCCAGTCTTCCGTCATGATTTTCTTGGGGCTGACCCGCCGGCGCACTTCATCCACGAGAATTTCCGCTCCGCCGCCGGGCAGACTGTCAAGACCTGCCTCCTGCAGGCGCTTCAGCGTATCGAGAATAGAAAGCCCTGCCTGCTGCGCAAAGTACTGAATTTCCGTGGCCGTAAAGGAATGAATGGTAATCTGCGGATATTTTTCCTTGATGCTGCGCAGCATCGTCTCATAGTAGTCCAGCCCCAAATCGGGATAAAGGCCGCCCTGTATCATAACCTGCGTGCCGCCTGCAGCTACCGTTTCGCCCACCTTTTGCAGGATTTCCTCATTGGTCAGCAGATATGCGTCCTTGGACTCCTTGCGGCGGAAAAAGGCACAGAATTTGCACTCATTTTTACATACATTCGTGTAGTTGATATTCCGGTCAACGATGAAAGTCACCGTATCATCAAACAGCTGCCGCCGCTTTTCATCAGCGCGGATTCCTAGCTCAATAGGGTCGCCACCCTCAAGCAGGCGAATGCCTTCCTCAACAGACAGGCGCGAGTTCTGTTTTTTCCCTTTCGCTTTCATGGCTGCACCTCCCGATAAAAGGTATCCCGCTGCACCGGCTCATAGCCTGTTTCGCGAATAAAGCGCTCCAAATCAGTGCGGGTAATGCCCGTATTGGTTTGGGCGCCTGCCGCATGGATAATCTTTTCCTCGCCAATGGTACCGTCCAAATCGTCAGCGCCAAAGCCCAAAGCTAATTGTGCAATCGGCATAGTCAGCATAATCCAGAACGCCTTGATATGGTCGAAGTTATCGAGTATCAGACGGGAAAGCGCCAGCATTTTCATATCCTCCCAGGAGCCAACGCGCTTTAAGCCCTGCTCCTCGCCCAATTCCGTATTGGCCGGGTGGAAGGGGAACAGCATAAACGCCTGAAAACCATGGGTTTCATCCTGCAACTCCCGCAGGGTGATCAGATGCTGCAGACGTTCCTCAATGGTTTCCACATGACCATACATGATGGACGCATTGGTGCGGATTCCAAGCTTATGCGCGGTGCGCATAACTTCCAGCCATTCGCTCGTAGTGGCTTTCTTTGGACAGATTATCTCCCGCACCCTGTCCGAGAGAATTTCTGCACCACCGCCCGGCAGGCTGTCGAGGCCTGCTTCTTTAAGTTCCGTGAGCACTTCTAAGATGCTCTTGCCGCTGATTTTGGCAAAGTTTACGATTTCCACGGGCGTAAAGGCTTTGACATCCACCTTGGGCAGGGCCGCCCGCACCTGCCTCACGATATTCTTGTAATAAGCAAAATCCTTATCGGGGTGCAGGGCGCTGACGATATGGATTTCCGAGAGATTTTTTAAGTTCTTTGCGCTGTCCAAAATCTTCGCCACATCCGCCGTTTCCAGCACAAAGCCCCGCTTATCCCCGTCTTTTACCTGAAAGGCACACAGGGGACAGTTGGCACTACAGATATTGGTCAAATTAATATGACGGTTTACGGTATAGAAAACCTTTTTGCCGCTTTTGGCTTCCTTCATGCGGCGGGCGCATTTGGCCAGAAAGAGCAGGTCATTGTCCTCATATAAGGCCATTGCCTCTGCAAGATTAAGGCGTTCTCCCGCAGCCGCTTTTTGCCGGGCTGTTTTAAGCATTTCCATAAGCTCTCCTTTAATCAAACTTCCGCAGGATATTGAAGTTGCAGTCGCAGGCTGCCGGAATTCTGCCTGCCTCGCGGATAATGCGGATAATCTTGTCCTCGGACAAGGAGGTGGGACTTTCCGCTCCGGCATCATGGAGAATGGTTTCCTTGTGCACGGTACCGTCAATGTCATTGGCGCCAAAGCCCAAGGCCACCTGCGCCACAGGCACCGTGAGCATCACCCAATACGCCTTGATGTTGGTAAAGTTATCGAGCATCAGCCGGGAAATCGCCATTGTCCGCAAATCATCCCAATGCGAAGTCTGCTTTACCTTCTGCCCCAGTTCCGTATTCTTGGGCAGGAAGGGGAAGCAGATAAAGGTCTGGAAGCCCCCCGTTTCATCCTGCAAATCCCGCAGGCGCAGCAGATGGTCAACACGCTCCTCCAAGGTCTCAATATGACCGTAAAGCATGCTGGCGTTGGACTTAATGCCCAGCTTATGCGCCGTCCTTGCCACCTCCAGCCATTCATCTGCCGTGGCCTTATTGGGGCAAAGTTCATCCCGCACGCGGTCCGAAAGGATTTCCGCCCCACCGCCGGCAATGGCCTGCAGGCCGCCTTCATCGCGCAGGCGAATCAGCACTTCTTCCACCGACAGCCCGGAGATTTGGGCAAAATGCGTAATCTCGACACCGGTAAAGCCCTTCATATAAAGCTGGGGATAGGTTTCGTGAATCGCCTTGACAATCCCCAGATAATGTTCAAAACTCCAGGTCGGATGCAGACCGCTGACCACATGCAGCCCCGCCAGATTCGGGTCTTTCATGGCATCCGCCACGAGAGCCAGCGCCTGCTCCTTGCTCATTTCATAAGCGCCTTTATCCTCACAGTCCCGGCCAAAAGCACAGAACTTGCAATGGGATGTGCAAATATTGGTCAGGTTCACATGACAGTTCACGTTGTAGTAAACGATATCCCCGCACTTACGCTTCCTCACCTTGTCGGCCATAGCGCCCAGCCAGGCAATATCGTGACAATGAAACAGCCGTATGCCGTCCTCACGGCTAAGGCGCGCGCCGCGCTCAATCTTTTCTTCTATATCCTTATATTCTTCTGCCGCTAACATTTCCGTCCTCCACATCATAAACATACTTTATTATTATAACGC
>DJYL01000158.1 GCA_002448495.1 Pseudoselenomonas ruminantium
TTGCCGCATCGCGTTTTACCGCTTTGGCAACCTGTTTGATACCAATGACCCGCTTGGCTGTTTTCAGTGCTTCCAGTGTCATTGTTTTCACTCCCCTGTATCACTAAAATCATGCCCTCGAATCAGGCACTTCTATATATTAGCACCCACTAAAATACCTGTCAACACTTATTTTACAAAGTTTTTCGTGTACACGTTCCCTCGCGTATCAAAATGCAAAAAAAATTTATAAATGCCCTGTTTTTAATAAAAAACACTTGACCAACCTCTTACAATCCGAACCAATCACGCCTTTATTTTGCAAAACATAACTCCTCCTTAAGCTGATGACGCAGTTCCATAGCCTTTGACACGTCATTTAAGCGAAAAACTAAGCCAGCGGGCTGATGATGTATTTCCGAAACGTTTGACAAGCCTGTCTAAGTGAAGGAAATATATCATCAGCCCGCTGGCGTCTTTATATATCGATGTTAACGCTCTAATGCCCTATGCGCAATATCTTTCCGATAGAACGCATCTTTGAACGCAATCTTCTCTACTCCGGCATAAGCCTTATCCACCGCAGCCCGCACATTTTCTGCCTTAGCCACCACGCCAAGCACGCGCCCGCCATCGGTCACAATCTGACCATTCTGATGGGCTGTTCCGGCATGGAATACCAGACAGCCTGCCGCTTGGGCATCATCAAGTCCTGTAATGGCATCCCCTTTGTTATAGGCTTTTGGATAACCGCCCGCTGCCATAACCACGCAGACTGCCGCATCTTTTGACCAGTCAATCTGCTGTTCGGACAGCGTACCATCAACACAGGCCAACATGATGTCCACCAGATCACTTTCAAGAAGCGGCAAAACCACCTGCGTTTCGGGATCGCCGAAGCGGGCATTGAATTCCACCACCTTCGGCCCGTCTGCCGTAATCATCAGTCCGGCATAAAGACAGCCTTTATAGGGTTTGCCTTCCTTTTCCATAGCCTGAATGGTGGGCAGGAGAATCTTGGTATAGGTTTCCTGCACCAGCGCTTCCGACATGACCGGAGCCGGAGCATAGGTTCCCATACCGCCGGTATTGGGGCCTTTGTCGCCATCGTAAGCACGCTTATGATCCTGCGAGCTGATCATGGGGCAGATGGTCTTGCCATCAGTGAAGCACAGAAGCGATGCTTCCTCACCTTCCATAAATTCCTCGATAACCACACGCGCACCCGCCATGCCAAACTCTTTATCTTCCATTATATCGGTGACTGCCTGCAAGGCTTCCTCTACCGTCATGGCGACGATTACGCCTTTACCGGCAGCCAGTCCATCTGCCTTGACCACAATCGGCGCACCTTCCTGCTGAACATACGCCTTGGCAGCTGCCGCATCGGTAAAGACTTCATACTTAGCCGTGGGAATGCCATACTTCTTCATTAAATCCTTTGAAAAGGACTTCGAGCCTTCAATCTGTGCTGCCGCCTGCGTGGGGCCAAACGCCTTGATACCTGCCGCCGTAACTGCATCCACCAGGCCATTGGTCAGTGGCACTTCCGGACCAACTACGACCAGCCCAATCGCGTGCTTTTGCGCAAAATCCACAATCGCCGCATTATCCGTAATGGCAATGCCTTCCACGCACATCGCCACATCCGCCATGCCCGGATTACCCGGCAATGCATAAATCTTATCTGCCTTGGGCGACTGTGCCAGTTTCCACGCTAACGTATGCTCCCGACCGCCGCTGCCGATTACTAAAATATTCATGGTTTCGCCCCTTATTTTACCAGCTGTTTGGCCAGATAGTCCTGAATCATCGTGTCGTAAGCCGCCGTATGGGCAAAGGCTTCCTGCGCCAGTTCCATGCGGGTATGGTCATCCACGCCGCCATTTTCCTTAATCTGAGCAATTACTTCATTATATCTAGCCGGATTGGTCACAATCGTCACGAACTTGAAGTTCTTGGCCGCAGCCCGCACCATCGCCGGGCCGCCAATATCGATGTTTTCGATAGCCTCTGCCAGCGTTACATCCGGCTTGGCAATGGTTTCCTTAAAGGGATAGAGATTGACCGCCACCAGGTCAATGCCCTTGATGCCATGCTTTTCCATCTGTGCCATATGTTCGGGATTATCTCTAACAGCCAGAATACCGCCATGGATATAGGGATTCAACGTCTTTACCCGGCCATCCATGATTTCGGGAAAGCCCGTCACATCGCTGACATAAGTCACAGGAATGCCTGCTTCCTTGATGGCTTTCATCGTCCCGCCCGTGGAGATGATTTCCACACCGGCTTCATGGAGCTGGCGGGCAAACTCCACCACGCCTTCTTTATTGGATACGCTAATCAGGGCACGCTTAATCTGCATTTATCTGTTCTCCTTTACGCGTCTTACGCTAAAATCGTCACCTTACGGCCTTCAACCTTTAATTTTCCTTCGCAGTACAGCCGGATACATTCCGGATAAATCCGGTGTTCCTCTTTGAGCACGCGAGCGCCCAAAGTTTCCTCCGTATCATCATCAAGCACCGGCACAGCTGCCTGCATGATGATGGGGCCGGAATCCGTACCTTCGTCCACGAAATGCACCGTACAGCCGCTGACTTTCACGCCATAGGCCAGTACATCCCGATGGGCATGGGCGCCGGGGAAACTAGGCAAAAGCGCCGGATGAATATTCATGATACGTCCGGCAAAATGCCCCACAAAATACGGGGTCAGTATCCGCATAAAACCTGCCAGCACCACGAGCGTTACACCTGCGGCTTCGAGCTTTTCAATCAGCGCCTTTTCAAAGGGCTCACGGCCATCAAATTGCTTACGGTCAACGCAGACCGCTTCAATACCGGCTTTTCTTGCCCGCTCCAATGCATAGGCTTCCTTATCCGTCAGCACGATGGCGATTTCGGCAGGAACCTGCCCCGCTGCAATCGCATCGATAATAGACTGCAAATCTGTGCCGCGGCCGGAACAAAGAACACCTAATTTTTCCTTAGCCAACGAACACACCGCCCTGCAATGTCACATCATGGTCGCCTTTGACAACCTTGCCGATTTCATAGACCGTTTCCGCAGCCGCCTGCAAATGTGCTTTGACCGCTTCTGCTTCTTCCGCAGAGACAATCAGAATCATGCCAATGCCCATATTGAACGTGCGGTACATTTCCGGCCAATCCACATTGCCCCACTGCTGCAGAAGACGGAAGATAGCCGGCATTTCCCATTTGCTCGTGTCGATTTCCACTGCCATATCCTCAGGCAAAGCGCGGGGGATATTTTCATAGAAACCACCGCCTGTGATATGCACCATGCCGTGGATATCGAATTGTTCAATCAGCGGCAGGCAGGCTTTCGGGTACAGACGGGTCGGCGTTAAAAGTTCCTCACCGATGGTCTTGCCCAGTTCTTCCATATACTCATCGCCCTTGAAGCCCTTATGGTCAAAGACAATGCGGCGCACGAGGGAATAGCCGTTGGAATGCACGCCGGAGGACGGCAGGCCGAGAATCACATCGCCCTCTTTTACCTTGGCGCTGGTGATAAGCTTGCTCTTTTCCACCACACCTACGGCAAAGCCGGCAATATCATACTCCCCTTCGGGATAAAAGCCGTTCATTTCCGCGGTTTCGCCGCCAATCAGGGCGCAGCCGGATTCCTTGCAGGCGCCTGCTACACCGGTTACGACAGCGGCCACCTGTTCCGGCAGGAGCTTGCCTACCGCCAGATAGTCGAGGAAGAACAGTGGTTCTGCCCCCTGCACCAAAATATCGTTAACGCACATGGCCACGGCATCCTGACCAATGGTATCATGCTTATCGAGCATAAAGGCCAGCTTGAGTTTCGTGCCCACGCCGTCCGTACCGGATACCAGCACCGGCTCCTTGTACTTGCCGCTGTTTAAGGCGAACAGACCGCCAAAGCCGCCCAAATCGCCGAGCACTTCCGGGCGATAGGTTGCCCGCACGCTGTTTTTTATCAGTTCTACAGAACGGTTGCCCGCATCAATATCCACACCGGCATCTTTATAGGTAAGTTTTTCCGTCATTATCCTCTTGTTCCTCACTTTTTGCGCTGTTCAAACACATACTTGCTGTCACCGGCAGGCTTTTCGCCATCGGCAATCGGATAGGCACTGTTAAAGCAGGCATAGCACATATCGTCGGCATTGACCTCCGATACGCAGGATTTGAGCCCCTCAAGCGAAATAAAATGCAGAGAGTCCGCACCGATAAACTCGCGGATTTCCTCCACGCTCTTGGTGGCAGCAATCAGTTCCTTGCGCACCGAAGTATCAATCCCATAGTAACAGGGATAGCCAATCGGCGGGCTGCTGATGCACATGTGCACCTCTTTGGCTCCAGCCTGTTTGAGCATATTGACAATCTTGCCGCTGGTCGTGCCACGAACGATACTGTCATCTACCATGATAACGGATTTTCCTTCAACCACGGAACGGATGGCATTGAGCTTGAGCTTCACGCTGGTATCGCGCTTCTTCTGTGTCGGTTGGATAAAGGTACGGCCAATATAGCGGTTCTTAATCAACCCTTCCACAAAAGGAATCCCCGACTCATAGGCATAGCCCGTAGCTGCTGTGGTACCCGAGTCCGGCACCGAAATCACGATATCGCCCTTGAACTTTGCCTCGCGTGCGAGTACCCGGCCCATCATAAAGCGGGCATCATGGACGCTCTGACCGTCAATGACCGAATCCGGACGGGCAAAATAGATGTATTCAAAAATGCAAGAAGCCTTCTTTTCCTCCATCGCAAACGGATAGGACTTCACGCCGCTGTCGTCGATGACCACCATTTCACCCGGTGCAATATCACGGATGAATTCAGCACCAGCCACATCGAGGCCGCAGCTTTCCGAAGACAGAATATAGCTTCCTTCCTCCGTCTTGCCTAAGCACAATGGACGGAACCCCTGCGGGTCACGGGCACCAATCAGCTTATCCTCCGTCATAATCGCCAGACAATAGGCACCGCGAATCTTCTTCAAGCTCTCGATAATCTTTTCTTCCACGGTTTCCGCCCGGCTGCGGGCAATGAGGTTCACAAAGACTTCCGAATCAATGGACGTCTGGAAAATCGTGCCCTGTTCTTCCAATTCATGGCGAATTTCTGCCGCATTAGTCAGATTACCGTTATGCGCCAGCGCAATCTTGCCGCCCGAATAATTCACCATCAAAGGCTGGGTGTTGCACAAGAGGCTGGAGCCGGTGGTGGAATAGCGCACATGACCGATGGCAATGCACTGATTTTCCATATGCGGCACCTGATGGCGGAACACCTCATTGACGAGGCCCATGCCACGGGTCACATCCATCCAGGCGCCATCGGTAATGGCAATGCCTGCACTCTCCTGGCCGCGGTGCTGCAAGGCATAAAGCCCTAAATAAGTCAGCCCCGACACATCTTCCGTGCGGGAAAACACGCCGTAAACACCGCACTCCTCTTTCCATTTGGGTTCTACATTATAGCCATTTTCATACATGGTTATATCAATCTCTCACTTTTCTACTAAAAAACAGTCCGGTGCCGCGCATCTTAAAGCTGCGCAGCAACACGGGCTGCTTTTTTTTCCACTTCTTCAACCATTTTTTCACGATATGCCGCAAGCTTTGCCGCAAGTTCAGCATTGCCCACCGCAAAAATCTGCACCGCAAAAATCGCTGCATTCTTGGCGCCATTGATTGCCATCGTCGCCACTGGCACACCAGAAGGCATCTGCACCGTGCTCAGGAGCGCATCCATACCGTTGAGCGCCGTCGCATTGATGGGCACACCAATAACCGGCAGCGTCGTATAGCTTGCTACCACGCCTGCCAGATGAGCCGCCGCACCGGCCGCTACGATAAACACAGAGATGCCTCTCTCCGGCGCTGCGAGCACAAAATCACGCACCTTGCCCGGCGTACGATGGGCAGACGCCACCACCACTTCGGCTTCAATGCCAAAGGACTTCAAAATATCCACAGCTGGTTTCAAAATCGGCCAGTCCGAATCGCTGCCCATGATAATTGCTGCTTTCATTGCGCTCTCCCTTTCGTTAAAATTTCTTACCCGTCAATACTTCGTATGCTTCCTTATACTTGGCAATGGTCTTGTCAATGATATCCTGCGGAAGCTTATAATCGCTGTCCGGATTTGCCTTGAGCCAATCACGCACAAACTGCTTATCATAGGACGGCTGGCTCTTGCCTGCTTCATAACCGGAGAGCGGCCAGAAGCGGGAGCTGTCCGGTGTCAACACTTCATCACCCAAAACGATATTGCCTTCTTCATCCACGCCGAATTCAAATTTCGTATCCGCGATGATAATGCCCTTCGTCAGTGCATACTCTGCGCACTTCTTGTAGATGGCAATGGTGTAGTCGCGAATCTTTTCCGCATATTCCATGCCATGGCCGGGGAATTCTTTTTCCAAAACCTTGGCGCCCTGTTCCAGGGAGACGTTCTCATCGTGGTCGCCAAGTTCAGCCTTAGTACTCGGCGTGAAAATCGGCTCAGGAAGTTTTTCCGATTCCTGCAGGCCTTCCGGCAGCTTGATGCCGCAGATGGTGCCGTTTTCCTTGTAGCTTTCCCAGCCGCTGCCCGTGATGTAGCCGCGCACAATGCATTCCATCGGAATCATATGCAGCTTTTTGCACAACATGGTGTTGCCCTTGAACTCCTCCTGCTGGAAAAATTCCGGCATATCCGCATTGTCTACAGACAGCATGTGGTTAGGAATGATGTCCTTCGTGAAATCAAACCAGAACTTAGACATCTGGGTCAGGACTGCGCCCTTGTCCGTAATCTTGTTCTTCAGAATGTGGTCAAAAGCCGAAATACGGTCTGTTGCCACCATGATGATGCTGCCATCAGCTTCATAAACTTCACGGACTTTACCAGATTTGAAAGGTTTGTAGGTTTTCATGGATTTTATCGTCTCCCATAAAAATATAAAGTTGTTGCGGAACTTTGACAAGTTCCCTTCCGACTATTCCATAATAACGAGATTTTTTTGACATGTCAATGATTTTTAGGACACATGTCCTTGAATTCTATAGTAAACACATAATAAAAAAACACGTTCTCCCATAGAAAATTCCTTAGAAGAACGTGTTCCCAATTGTCTAACGCTGCAAACTATCTATCAAATCCTGACAAGTCTGCTCTTTTTTCTTCTTATGCTTGGCAAGTTTGCTTGAGGTTCTATGACATAGTGCAATAGCTGCCCCAACCAATAGAGGTGTCGTACAAATATGCGCTCTTCCACCTGTTGAACTTATCGTAAATAAAGTTCTGTTACGATATTCCAGCATTTTAACAGGCAGTTCAAGCGTATATGCCTTGCGGGGATGTTCCTCTAATTCCTTAATAGCCTGCTGAGCAGACTCCATCCCTGTCTTTTCCAATAAAGCAATCGCCACATACTTGACCAACGCTCTATGTATCAAAGCATATTCCTCATTTATCTGTTTGTTTTTTTCTCGTTGCTCATAAAACTCTTGCTCTTTGGCAACCAAATTTGCCAGCTGTCCCTGTGCTTCTTCTATATCCGTTGTCGTAAGCGGCACCTGTGCAATGTTTATCTGCGACAACATATCATAAGATGTAACCAGCAAAGGACCACCATTTGCAGCTACTAAATATCCCACAGCTTCTCCGTCAGCTAAGGGAACGTTAATACGTCGTACATACGACTTATATTCCGCCAGCTTATCGGACATCTCACTTAACAAAGAATCTACCGCCTTATTTCCCCAAGTCATATACGGCGATGCGGATGATGACATTTGCCTGTTGGTCGTTGTCTGCCAACCAGAAAAACCTTCATTTGCCGGCATTTCTATCCTATAACCATTCCCTGCTTTCAGAACTTTCATTCCCATAGATTTCAAATAAGCCGAGTTGATGATCGCATTATGCAAATCCTCCACCTTAGCAGGTTGCGGCTGTTTAGCCATCAATTCATGCTCCTTGCGATAAATTTCATATTGTGCTTCAGCATCCAGTTCCATCTTCTTAGCATTTTCCATTTGCTTTTTCAGTCGCTGCCTAGCCTTTTTTTCTAATTTGACTTCATCAATCTTGCCCGAATGTAAGTCAATGAAATCCTGCGGCTCAATCGGCAATATAGGAACCTGCTGGATACCCACAATCTGACCTGCCTTTTTCAAACGATTCGTCAGTCTGCCATAGACAATTTCCTCAGTACTTCCTTGATAACACATATTGAGCACGAATATATCTTTATGCGTCTGTCCGATACGGTCAATACGACCTATACGCTGCTCTATTTTCATCGGATTCCAGCCCATATCAAAGTTTATCAACATATCAGCTGTTTGCAGATTCAGACCTTCAGCCGCTGCATCTGTACAAAGAAGCACATCTATTTTTCCAGTTAAAAAAAGATTTTTTATCTCCTCACGAGTTACGCGGCGATAGCATCGTGCTTTCGCATCATACCATTGGGTCTCCTTTCCAGAATACACACCTATGTGAAGTCCCGGTGCTCTAGCAGACAGATATTCCCGAATACTCTGCAAGCTGTCAAAGAAGCGAGTAAAAATAACTGTCTGCTTCATACGATTACTGCTCCCCACAATACGTCTCTGCTCCAACCGATTAAGCAGTTCCTGAATTTTGGTCGGAGTATCATGTGACATAGAACCAAGCTGCGCCAGCATCTCCTGCAAGCGCTCCTGTTCCCAAGCCAAGTCTTCAGGCGAGCGATCTTTCAGTAGTGCATCCACGGATATTTCACTAATATCATTTTCATCTGTATCTTCCCCATCGTCTTCCAGCTCATTCAGATATTCCTGCAGCTCCTCTTGTGAAGAAAATTCATAAGCTCCAAATTTCAGCGTTGCTTGTACACGCACCAAACGTCGCTCAAGCGTCTGCTGAATTGCAAAAAGGCTGGAAGCAAAGCGCAACTGTAAAAAATTCAGGTAGAAAGCCATCATTTGCTTGGAATCTGGCCGATGCGCATTGATTTGCTGCATGAGTCCTGCACAATAAACCTCTAACTGCGCATAGAATTCCTTCTCTTTGGAACTGAACGCAATAATAGCCAAAGGCAACACATGTCGCTTAGCCAAATTACTTTTCAGTTCCCCATGCTTTCGATACTCCTCCAACAATTTGCGCGTATGCCGCATCATAACGCGTGACAAAGGTGCAGCAGAAAAAAGTGGTTTCAATACTTCCTTGGCATCATTTCCTCGAGGTTCCCGCTTGGCCAATTCCTTCAATGCTTGACGATTTTTGCCATTTACAACCGTCTTTTCCATTAATCGCAATAAATACGGGTCAGCAGCCTCCAGTGCCGCATAACTTCTCCCCAGGAGCCGCCAATTATCTAGTTTCAACTCCTTGCCTTGAGCAATATAGGAAAGCAACTCATAATATTGTTCCAGCAGGTAAGGCTCATAACGAAATGCCGCCGTCCGCCCCATAAGCTTGGTCAGATCATAAACCTCAATTGGATCTATCTGCATGGGTGTAGCCGTAGCCAGCCACAAGCTTTTTGTGCGTGCAGCAAAACCATGTTCAATACAGTCATAAAGCTTGCCATACTTTGGTTCTTCCCAATAGCCCTTTTGCGGATTAGAACGGCGAGCATAATGTGCCTCATCCACCAGTACCACATCAGCCAAAGCTGCCATTTTCAGCATATTACGTCTTTCCTTGCGACTGGCCAGTCCTGTGGATACTATGTTTAATTCTGGCTCATAAAGGTCTTGATCCGTATATTCATTCTCATTCAAATCTTTATGCACGATTTTACCATTCTGACCAGCTTTTGGCTTGCTGCTATAAAAATCCAGCATAGCCTTCTCCGCCAATTCCCGCTGCCACTGTGCCGTTAAACTGGCTGGTGCAGCAATAAGCACACGCTTTATTCTGCCAGAAAGCAGTAAGCTTCGCATAGCCAAGGCAGATTCAATAGTCTTCCCCAACCCCACTTCATCACACAACAAATAGGAATAAGGCCAGCTTTCCACCAAATGACGACTGACCATTTCTTGATGTGGCCAAGGTTCTACTGGAGCAGAATACATACCAATGTAGATTCCCCCCGGCATCCTAGGAGCGTCTTTCAGGACGGCAAATTTCAGCAATTCCTCAAGACTCGGCTCCAAAGTTTTATTGAGTTCAGCCGCACTTGTACCATCAATTTCTGTCAGTTTCCCCTTAAGATTCCGCAGCTTCACCAGTTTTTCCCGTACAGCCTGTGGCAGGGACAGCACCTTCATATGCGGATTCTTATTTTCCCAAAGTCTGTCAAAATCTTTCCTAGCCTGGTCAATACGCTGTGACTCCCGACCTCCCTCCCAAGAACAGTTCACATCGATATTCTCAGCATTCAGCTTCAACGCTTGACGTGATTCATTAAGTGAACCTGCTCCCCGCAGACAGTGCCCTTCTCTATCCTCCATGAGGAACCACTTTTCATGGACATAACCATCTTCCGTGGCCTCTACTGAAAGCGGTTTTCCCGTCTGACCATGGAGACGAAAGGCCACCTTCACCTCCAAGCGCCCTTGAGCCACCATATATGCTAAAAGAGCTACACCCGCTTTAACATTTTCCGGCCAAGCCTCACTATTTTCCAATTCACTGAGCAACGCATTATCGAATCGTGCCTTATCTCCAGCCAGAATTGCCTCAACATCAGCCAGTGCCATATCCGCACCAACGATAAGCCTCATTTTTCCTTGATTATTCAGAAAAGCCGTGTAACCTTCTGAAGCGGCTGCCAAAGATGTGGAGCGAAAATACCCTGCTACTCTGTCATATTTTTCAGCCCGTTGCAAGGCTGGAATGTAGAAATCATGCAAGATATCTACAGCACTGCCGTCATCTTTTAAGGAAGATGTCTGATAGCTTACCTGCCAGGGATAATCCGTAAAATCTGCCATTGAACAATCCCACCTTTCAATTTTCTGTCGGTAATGTCATCACAGACAAACTCTGCCAGTCGCTTTCCAAGCCCATAATTTTGCGTATATCATCACAACTGA
Source organism: Pseudoselenomonas ruminantium (assembly GCA_002448495.1). GTDB lineage: Bacteria > Bacillota > Negativicutes > Selenomonadales > Selenomonadaceae > Selenomonas_A > Selenomonas_A ruminantium_I. The sequence goes on from DJYL01000158.1 coordinate 11,003, forward strand.
TTGATTTTAAGCGATAATTCAATTTCTTGTTTAAGGCATAATCGATATGATGAATCAAATTCTTGTAACGGGTAGGCTGCAAAAAGTATTTCATGGCAATCAGCAAGGCTAAAATATCCTGCGTACCATATTTATAGCCCTTTTCATTGCAGGGAATATCCAATAATTCATGTAAAGGTAAATTATTTATTGGTGTCGGCCTCTTTTGATCCCTTATATGGCAATATACACGTTCACCATGCGCACATTTATTTCTAAATACGGCTATGAAGTCAATTAAAGACTTAAATTCTGCCGAGGATAAATGAAATGCACCTGCGACCTTTTCCTTATCCTCTTTGCACATACATGCATAAAACGAATTGATTTTACCAAATGTCATAACTTTGGATAATACCCATAAGGGGACAGAACCATACTTGTCCATGTAATGCTGTACCGCATTATGATGCTTCCGTTGTTTATCGATAAGCTTCAGTAAATCAAAAATAAGTGCATTGACACGCTTAAAATTACTAAACCCTTTGGCATTAAAAGCTTCTGGACGCAGATATGTGGTATGATCCTCACCATGATGCTTGGAAAACACATCAATAATCATTGCTTTCACACAATGCTCGATACGCAATAACTCCGGCAATAAAAGTTCCCTAAGTCTGCGGTCAAAAGAATACAGCGCCACTATTTCATAGAAGGAAGTCCCTGGTTTATAAGCATCCCCATTATTTGTAGAACTTATAAAAGGCGTCTTATATCCATTCACTACATAATAATAGTTTTCATAAGTCAAAACCTGTCTGGCAAATTTTTTATTGCTTACAACGATATTGCGACTTTCCAAAATAGCTATTTGCTCATCTACTGTTTTGAAGGGTTTATTCATGCCTATTGCTCCTTTACATACGAATAGCCCCCAATGCCATAAGCAAAGGGGGCTATCGTTTGTCCGGGGGTACGGCTGCGAACACCGATTCCCGAATCGCTCTGTTCATATTATAATCTTGATTGGATAAAAATGTCAAGAAATTCTTATGCTTTCAAGCCAAAGTATACTCACTTAAATATAAGGATCTACCTTCACCACATAATTCTCCAGCATATGAAATACGCCAACTACATATACCGTCTGCCCATCTACACGAAATACAATCCGATAGCGCAGCCTAGTCAAAAATGCTTCCCGGTATCCTTGGCGCTGCAAAAATACATCCGGACTTTCCGGAAATTGATAGGGATTTTCTTCTAATCTTCGATATACAGCATCTAAGCCATTCAGAAAATGTACCGCTGCATCACGATTTTGCAATCTATTGATAAGATATCCCGTCAGCTTATCAATTTGATCATTGGCCCGCTCTGCGATTTGCAAATTATAAGCCATACTTTTCCCTCACAGATGCCAACCCCTCTCGAGCAGGCATGACCTTACCTTTGGCAATCTCTGCTTCTGCCTGCTCTATCTCGCTGTATATCTCCCATTTCTTTTGCATGGATTCATAAACCTCCATGCTCATCAGAACCATATCGCCATAGCCATTCTTCGTTATAAATATAGGGCTGTCTGCTTGATGGCACATTTCCGAAATTGCTGAGGTATCCTTTAATTCCTTAATCGGTATTATCTGTGGCATAACACTGCCCCCTTTCTATGTGATAATTATACCATAATTATCACATAAGCT
>DJYL01000177.1:0-16978 GCA_002448495.1 Pseudoselenomonas ruminantium
TGCAGAATATCGACCCGAATATAGATATGTCCGGTCTGGCTGATTTCAAGGGAGTGGTTCATGGAAATAAAGACAATCCGCAGGTTGAACTTAAGTTTTCCGGTCTTCGCGGCAGTATTTTCAAACAGCCTTTTGACAGTTTGAAAATTGCTGCCAGCGGCAGCCTGGACGGCATAGGCATAGATGATTTCCTGATGGAAAAAGACGGCAGGGAAGTGTGGCAGGCCAAAGGTTCTGTAGGTTTTTCCGGGGAACGGCGGGTAAATCTTCAGCTGGATACCATGGGCGCCCGGATGGAAGATATCGCGGCTCTGCTGGCTCCTGACCAGCCCATTACCGGTAATGTAGACAATATCATCAAGGTGACGGGAACACTGGATAATCCTCAGGCTGTAGGTTATATTCATTTTTATCGGGGCAGTTATCAGGGGATGCTCTTGTCTGGTATGGACGGCGACTATTTTTTGGAGCAGGGGAAACTGCGTTTGCAGGATTTCCATGCGTATTCACCGATGATTGACATGGTGCTCAATGGCACGATAGCTACAGCAGATATGACCATGGATATGGAAGTGACAGCCAAGGATATTGACCTTAAGCGAATAGAGCATAAGCTGCCCTATGAGGTCAGTGGACATGGTACGTTCAAAGGAAAGATTGGCGGCTCCGTCAGCAAGCCGGTATTCCATGGGGTTCTGGAAGCTCCTGAAATTGTCCTGAATGGGGAAACCGTCACCAACTTGCGGGGGATGGTGCAATTCCGTGGGAACAGCTTTGATATCGATCATTTTGGCTTTGAGCAGAATGGCGGTGCTTATGACATGGAGCTGTTCTATAACACGGAGACTGATGGCATAAAGGGTGATGTGGTGGTACAAAATGCCGATATTGCATCAGTAGCAGCGTTGGTTAATCAAAAAACAGATGTTATTGGCGGGAAAGCGAATCTGACGGCACATATCAGCGGTACAGCACATAATCCCACAGTTAAATTAGACGGAGATGTACTTCAAGGAACTGCCGGTGGTTATGATATCCATGATGTGGCCCTGGATTTACGGCTTTTAGACCATATTATCTACATCAATAAGTTGAGCGGCAGTCAGGGGGCAAAGGGGCTGTTTTCGGCATCGGGAACAGTCTCTATAGACGGTCCTGTGAATGTTAAATTTTCAGCCAGTGACCTGGAGTTTGGCATGTTTACCGGGCTGGCCGGGCTAAAGGCCGAAAATGTTACGGGGACAGCAGATATTGAAGCCGTTCTTGGTGGTTATACCTATAATCCTTCTGCTGATGTGACGGTTAAGGCTGTAAATGGCGGCCTGCAGGGGGCTTCTTTTGACTCCCTGACCGGAGAAGCCCATTTGAAAAACGGGTTGATTGATTTGCCGGAAATGAAAGTTGTCAAGCAGGTTGGAGAACGGAATTGTTCAGTGGCTGCCAAGGGCATAGTTCCGCTGCGCGCACTGACGGCAGACCAGGATGAATGGCTGGCCGATTATGAGCAGATTCAGCTGCAGATTGGCCTGAAGGATGCGGATTTGTCTCTGCTGCCAACCGTTTCCAAGCAGATAGATTGGGCGCTGGGAGCAACAGATGGTGAGCTCAAAATTCATGGTACGCTGGCGCATCCCATGCTGGACGGCAGTATCGTCATTCCTGACGGTGCAGTAAAAATAAAGGCACTGGAAGAGCCTGTTACCGATATGACGGCCAGAATAAATTTCACGGGGAACAAAGTGACAGTTGAAGATTTTTCTGGTAAAATGGGCGGAGGTTCGTATAAATTAAACGGCAGTCTGAGTCTTAATGGCTGGGTGCCGGAGCATTATGATTTTAGCTTTGTTTGCGACAAGCTGGGGATTAAGAGCAAGTTCTTTACCGGCCCGTTAAACGGAGAATTGCATCTGGCGGATGCAGATTTCTATGGCAACCATTGGCCAAGAATTTCTGGTAATATCGATTTTCATAACTGTCTGGTTTCGGTTCCTGCGATTCCGGATAGTGAAGGTGAGATGCCGGAAATGGTCTTTGATGTGCAGGTCAACGTAGGGGATAAGGTACATTTTTACAGCCCTTATCTTTACGACCTGTATCTTGCCGGCGGGTTCCATGTTGGCGGAATTATGAGTCATCCCAAGATGAGCGGCAGTCTGCAGGTGAAGCGTGGCGGAACCATTAATTATCTCAAGACGGAATTTAAGATTCGGGAGGGCAAGGCAACTTTTAATCAGGTCGCCTCGTTTATGCCCAGTATCGATTTCTTTGCCGATACGAAACTGACGCAGGCAAAGGTATTCCTGTCCGTGAAGGGCCCATTAGGAGCGGCGGAAATGAAGCTTACCTCCAGTCCGGCAATGAGCCAGACCCAGATTATTCAGCTTTTAACGCTGAGGGATGCCTATAAGAATGGCAACAGTACAATAAATGCTGGAGATTTGCTGGCTGTAGGATTGCAGATGACTTTCCTGTCAGAGGTAGAGGGCGTCATGCGTGAATTCCTGTATCTGGATAAATTGTCCATTTCCCGTGGTTCCGGCTCGGCTTTTGATAATTACAAAACGCTCAAAGAAAATGAAGAAAACAAATATGATTTTAATGTTTCTATGGGAAAATATATATCGGACAAAGTTATGCTTCGTTATACTCATGGATTTAGCGGCGATGGCGTTAATCGGTACGGCGTTCAGTATGATATTAGCGACCGCTGGGGCATAACATTGGAGCGGGAAGCAAGCAGCACCATTTTCGGTGTGGAAGCCCGCATGACATTTTAATTACGGCATGACAGAAGGGAGGTGAGGAGACTGCGCTTTGCACAATATGTTAAGGAGCTACAGCGGATACAACCACTGGAACGCGCTCAGGAGGAAAAATTGTGGTATGCTTATAAGAATCAGGGCGATAAGACGGCCCGCGGGCAGCTTATAGAAGCTTATCAGCCACTGGTGTTTAAACAGGCGCTTCCTTACCGCAGCCAGCAAAATATAATGGATGTGGTGCAGGAAGGTACGATTGGGCTTATCGAGGCAGTAGAACGCTATGAACCTGAGCGTGGCGTGGCGTTCAGTCTCTTTGCTATTCATCGCATACGGGGCAGGATGCTGGATTATCTGCAAAAGGAAGGTGTGTCCGATAGTCCCTGTATGGATGCCGTTCCGGAAGAAGGGGGAGCATCCTATAAGGAAAGTTTGATGGATATGTCGCCTACGGTGGCCGAGCAGGCAGAAAGCCATGAACTGGCGGGGCGGCTTCACCGCGCGATGGAGCGGCTTCCCGCCAAAGAAAAGGCTGTGCTGGAAAATGTGTATCTGGGCAGCCGTGATGTGGCAGCGGTGGCTGAGGATATGGAACTTAGTCCCGGACATGTATACCGCCTGCAAAAAATGGGCATCCGCCGTATTCGGGGGATGCTGTCCCGTTTTATGCAAAATTGGTAAATAACAGCAAAATAAGTACAAACGGGCAGAATAACGCTGATAAATTCGGCTGATGGCCTGCCAGACTCCGTTAGGGCATTATATGTCGAGTGAAGGCTGCTGCATTTGCAGCGATTGTATTATCAAGAGAACTTTGGGAATTTCAGGTAATACGGAGGGACGCAAATGGACAGGCGTTCACAAACGGAACATATTCGGGCTGCCCGCGAATGGCTGGGCAGAGCGGAAGATTCTCTTGCACAGGAAAATGATGTGCAGGGTGATTTGAAACTTATGCTGGCTAAGGCGGAGCTGGCCCATGTGGGACATTGTCCCGGCAGTCAGAGGCTGCTTGTCTGGGGGCGAAGAACGTTGGCTCTGCTGGTGGCTGTGGGGCTGGCTGCTGCTATTTTGTGGAAGCCGGCTGTAAAAATGTCTGGGGAAGAACTTCCCTTTGAATATGCACCGGCTGCTGGTACGCAATCATCAACGGAACGGGATATTCCCGTGGAAAGCAATCCGGAACCGCAGCCCGATAGTGCGGCGGAGACTCCGGCAGCGAAAAGCCTGCCACAGCCTTCAGTACCGGAGCCTGCGCCCGGCCAGGATAACGTGGTTAAGGAGGCGGCACCGTCTGCCCCGCCAACGAAAAAAAATATGCTGCCGGATACGGCAAAGCAGAAACTCATGCAGTCTGCGGGTAAGATTCTGCGGCAATAACGAATATAATTTTGGGAGGTTTGACCTTTGAAGAAGACAAATAGACGATTTTTGGCTTATGCAGTGGCTATTGCTGCCAGTTTTGCAGCTGTGCCGGGCATCACGCAGGCGGAACCTATAGAAGCACCGCAGGCGGAAGCTTCTGTGGATAATGGCACCGTGGCCCAGGAGACAACGGCACCGGCTGCTGAAGCAGAGGCGAAGGCGGCCAATACGACTTCGGCGTCAACTGCAACGCAAAAAGAGGAGCAGACAAACGTAGATTCTCGTACAGCAGAGTGGTCCAAGAATCGTCCGCAGGAAGATGCAATTGAAAAGTTCAGCAAGGAGTACGAAGGCCAGACCATCGTGGATACGGTTTTTGAAGGAACTTCGGCGTTGACGGAAAACACGGCCAAGGCTGCACTCTCCATGAAGACCGGAGATATGTTTACCGTAAAAGGCATGAATACGGATCGGGAATCCGTTTACAATACGGGATATTTCTATGACCTGTTTCCTACTTTCCAGAAAGTTCCGGAAGGGGTGGTCATCACATATCATGTGCTGGAAAATCCAGTATTGAAAAGTGTTCATATTACCGGTAATACCGTGGTTAAAACCAAGACTTTACGTGATGCGCTGACGGTGAAGCCGGGCGAAATTCTCAACAGCCGCGACTTGCAGCAGAATATTCAGGCCATCAAGGAAATTTATCGTAACGATGGCTATATTCTGGCCAAGGTTACCGATATGAATATCGATAAAGAGGGGAACCTCTTATTGAGAATAAACGAGGGTATTTTGGAGGATTACAAAGTCAAGGGGAATACCAAAACCAAGGATTACGTTATTTTAAGAGAAATGCGTCAAAAGATTGGAGAGCCTTTTAATTCCAAATTGGCCCGCCGTTCCATGCAGCGCGTTTACAATCTGGGCTTTTTCGAGGATGTAAACATTAAAATGAATCCTGGTGTTGAGCCGAATGCGGTTATTATGGAATTGGATGTCAAGGAAAAAAATACGGGTTCCTTTGGCATTGGTGCCGGCTATAGTACGTCTGACGGCGTTCTGGGCATGGTGAGCATCGGGGATTCCAATATCGGCGGTACCGGCGATTCGGTAAGCCTTACCTTTGAAAAGAGCGGCAGTGAAACGGATGCCAGGGGCTACACGTTCTCCTGGCGGCATCCTTATCTGGATAAAAAAGAAACCGCAGGAACATTGCGACTTTATAACCGTACATATGAATACAGCGATTATGATACGGATGGCAATCTCAAGGAAAGCTATATGCGCAAGTATTCCGGCGGCGAAATTACCTTGAGCCGTCCGGTGAGTGAGTATTCCACCAATTATGTCACGCTCAAGAATCGTAAGGATAAGTACGTACGCCACACAGAGAATGGTAATTTGCCGGAGGGACTTAGAGACCGCAGCAGCGATTATTATAAGTCCTGGCGTGATGATAACTTCGGGACAACCCGCAGTGTGACCTTGTCGCATGTTACCGATACCCGGGATAATATCTATAATCCTACTGAAGGCGGCCGGGTCAGCCTGTCGGCAGAAGTCGCTGGTTTTGGCGGTGACTTTGATTTCCAGAAAGGCACGATTGAAGACCAGAGATACTTCAAAGTGGGGCATGCACAGGTTATTGCCCTGCGTGGTGAGGCCGGTGCCGGTCATGGCCATATTTCTGAGTACAATCAGTTTAAAGTCGGCGGCCAGAATACCCTGCGCGGTTATCGGGAAGACCAGTTCCGTGGTACGCGCATGCTGCTGGGAACGGTGGAATATCGTTTCCCGATTGTCAGCAAGGTGCAGGGTGCACTCTTTACGGACTGGGGTTCGGTTTGGTCTGACGGCTGGAATCCCAAGGGCGGCGATGTACACGGCAGCGTTGGTGTGGGGTTGTCCTTTAATACGCCGCTGGGGCCGTTGCGTCTGGACTATGGCCGTGGCGACAAAGGCGGACGTGTCCACTTCTCCGTGGGTGGTTCATTCTAAATGTTAAGAACCACATTAGTTGTTCTTTTTATGCTGCTGGTGCCATGGCTGGCAAATGCTCAGGCCGGAGCCCGCGTGGAAAATGTGCTGGCATCTACTGCCGCCCAAAGCAATCTGCCGCCTCTGGTGGCGGAGCGTATGAATCACAGCATAGCCGCTATTGCCGGTCAGTTGATGGAGGGCAAGGAAATTGCAGCTGTGCAGGCAGAACAAACAGCTTATGAACATTTGATACATGAGGTTTTTGATAAGGTACTGGTAGGCTATACGGTCAAATCCGTAGTGTTGGAACCGGCGGCGGTTACCAAAGTGCGGGTGGAGCTTTTGCCCTGGGCCGAAACGATTCGTCAGGTACGAGTGGAAACCCATGTGGAAGGAATGCCTCCACGGATTGAATCCTTAGTCCGTCAGGATCTAAGCGGTGTGGAAACTGTCTTTCAGTCCGCTTTGACGGGGCTGCCCACGGCTGCTGCCGATTGGACGAACGGGGTGCTGAAACAACATCTGAATGCTTATTTGCAGGAGCATCTGCCGGAATTTCGAGCGGATTTTGATTTAATGCCTGAACCGGAGACCGCAATAAAGCTTACCGTTTACCCGCGTCTGCCGGTGGTGAGAACCGTGGACTTATCCATGCGTTCGGATACTATTCCCAACAGTGCGCTTCTGACCCGCCGCGAAGTTATGCAGGAGCAGATTGAAGATATTGTGGGGGTGCCGGTGGGGTTTGTCCGCCGCCATAGAAAAGAACTTGAGCAACAATTTGCCCAAGGAATGGATAAGCGCAAGGAGTTTCAGGTTTTACGCCTGCAAACCAAGGTCAGCATTGACCCGGCTGAACGGGCCAGTGTTATGAGCCGTACAGATTCCTCACGGTATCATTTTCGTCTGGATGGCTGGCTGGATATCGGCAGAGATAAGGGACACCGCAGTGATAAACAGGATAACGACCTGCTTTTCCGGCTGCATTTAGGCCGCATGATGGGAAAGTGGGACGAGCTTTTCGTACAGACCGATTTCATGCCGACCGATGTGGAATGGAACTATCAGCTGGCATGGGGGCATATCTTCCGGGGGGGACGTTATACGGCTCTGCGCTATGATTTAAGTCATCATGGTCTGGTCTATGAACTCCGGCAGAAACTGGCTGCACACTGGCTTATTCGCTATGAGTTCCGGAAAACGGATAATCTGGGCGAGGCGGCGCTGCGTTATCAGCTGCATGATTTCCTGAGTTTGGAGTATATCTTTGATAACGAACAGAATTGGCTGAGGATGATTGGTCATTTTTGACGTTGCAAAATCCTTTGTTTGGCGTTATAATGTCTATCGTATATGACTTATAGAATAAAAGTAATTCCTCAGGGGAAAAGGAGATTTTGAAATGGTAAAATTGCAGAAAAAACAGGTTAAGATTGTCAGCATTCTGATTGCTTTGGCATTTGTAGGTTCCGTAGTCGCTATGGCACTTACGCAGTTTGGTCCAAACATGGCCAGCGCAGCCAGCTCCAATGTCGGTGTGGTGGATTACAGTCAGATTATGAGCCAGCATCCGAAGGTTCAGGCTGCCTCCAATGAAATGCAGACGGCTGTACAGGAAGCACAGAAGGAGTTCGAGGCAAAATCTGCCAACATGAACGACAATGAGAAGCGTGATTATTATACGCAGACTCAGCAGCGTTTGCAGCAGAAGAATCAGGAACTCATGGAACCCATCACCAAAAGTGTGGAAGAGTCTGTGAAGAAGGTTGCTGAACAGAAGGGCCTGTCCGTAGTTCTCGATAAGGGTGCTGTAGTTTACGGTGGAGTAGACATTACGCAGGATGTATTGAAGCAGGTTAGCAAATAATCTTCGGATAATATAGCCTCCCCCATGGGGGGAGGCTTTTTTCTAAGGTTCCATGGGAGAAAGCGGGGGGAAGTTATGGCGGAACCGGGCAGGGAGGAAGAAAAGACAAAAAGGCAGCGGCGCCGGAATATTATTGCAGGGGCAGCAGCTGCTTTAGTGTTTATTTTTTCAGGTGCCTGGCTGGCAAGAGAATTCATTATCCCTAAGGCTCCATTGCCTGTCGGGCAGGAAATGGCTGACACCGGCCTGATTGACTGGCAGCAGGTATTGCAGGCTCATCCCGATTACGATAAGCTGACTGCCCTGCAGGCCGAATGTGACCTGCTGGAATTGGAAACGAATGATGTAGATGACCTTCTGACCGTGAAACCGCCCCAGCTTATGGAAGAAACCTTTAAGGAATCGGTCTGGCAAAAAAATGCCGCTGATGTTATTGGCGGCCGGGCGGAACTGGAACGCAAAATGAAAAAGCTTCGGGATGAATATAAAAAAAATACCGAAGAGGACTATAAAGCCCGGCGGCAGGCTATTGATGAGGAATATTTAAACGCGATTTTAAATCTCAACATAAAGCTGGATAATCAGGAATCCATGCATAACGCGATGGATTCCAAGGCCAGTATTGCCGAAGAGCGGGAGGCATGGATTCAGGAGCGCAGCCGCCTGCAGGCTGAGCGGGGAAAACGTCAGTATGAGCTTTGGCAGGCGTACAAAGCGGAAATTGAAGCGTATGTACAAAAAGAACTGGGCCCGGAACTGGCAGCATGGAAGGCTCGTCTGCCACAGCTGAAAGAACAGGAGATGGCTGCGGCATTAAAGACGAAAACCGATGCCGATAAGCGCAATGCTGAAGCACTGGAGAAACAGCAGGAAATGGCGTTGCAGGTTCAGGAGCGTTTAGCCAAACGGCAGCTGCTGGTGGAGAAAAAAGCAGATTTGGCGGCTTTGCAGGCACATATATTCAATGATGTGGCAGGAAAAGCGGCCAAGATTGCGATTATGCACCATTTTACATTGATATTGGTACATCATCCCCAGACACTGGCTTCGTTTATGCCGGAGGCTGTCAAGGCAGAGACGCTTTTGTCTAAGAATAGTATTGCTATTGGGGTAACGACGCAGGATGTTACCGGAGAAATTGTGCAGGAAATGAAAAATCTGTAAGTAACCTATGAATAAAGAAAGAAGCGAAGTTAGGATGAAATTACGTAAGAAAACAGCAGCCGCTATGATTATGGCACTTCTTTGTGCAACTTTAGCCGGTGGCTGCGGTCAGACAAAAATTGGCTATATAGACGGTGAGCGGGTTTCCAAGGAAGCTCCCCAGATTAACAGCCTTATTGAAGAAGGCAATAAGAAGATTGAAGAAGCGCAGACGCAGGCCGGTGAAGAACTGCAGAAAAAGCTGCAGGAAAATCCCAATATGAGTCAGGAAGACTTGCAGAAGGCACAGCTGGACAGCCAGCGCAAGATACAGGGACTCAATCAGTCTTATGCCCTGCAGCTCCGTCAGAAGATGGATGTGGCATTGGCTGCCGTTACCAAGGAAAAGAAGCTTGATGCTGTGGTAAATAACAGCACTGACCAGCCTACAGCTGTTACTGGTGCTGTGGATGTGACAGATGATGTCATTGCCAAGTTGCAGTAAGATGGGAGCCGTGGAATGAAAAAAACATTGCAAGAGATTGCCCGGATTGTAGATGGGCGTATAGCAGGCGATCCGGCTATTGAAATCGAGGGACTGGATAATATCGCGGGAGCCGGAGCAACTGACCTGACCTTTGCTGTGGAGCCGCATATTGAAGAAGCGAAAAACTGCAAGGCGGCAGCCGTGATGCTGCCGGAAGGTGTGGAAGATTTTCCGAAGACTGCCCTGTATGTGGAAGACCCCAGAGCGGCATTTGCCAAACTGCTCGATATTTTTACGCCGAAACTGGAACGTCCGGTGGAAATCAGCGATAAGGCGCATATTGGCAAGGACGTAAAAATGGGACAGAATGTTACCATTATGCCCTTTGCCGTGGTGGATGATCATGCCGTAATCGGCGATAACGTGGTGCTTTATCCGCATACTTATATCGGTCAGTATGCGGAAATCGGCGAAGATACGGTAATCTATTCCAGTGCTACCGTCCGGGAATACTGCCGGGTAGGCAGGCGCTGTGTAATTCACAGTTCTGCGGTTATCGGTTCGGATGGTTTTGGCTTTACGACAAAGGATGGCGTTCATACCAAGGTACCGCAGGTTGGCATTGCCGTGGTGGAAGATGATGTGGAAATTGGTGCCCATGATGGTATTGACCGGGCTGCCATGGGAGCAACGGTCATTGGCAAAGGCACGAAAATTGATAACCTTGTGCATATCGGCCATAACTGCAAAATTGGAGCTAATTGCCTGATTGTGGCGCAGACGGGAATTTCCGGCTCAACTACGGTGGGGCATAATGTAACTTTTGGTGGACAGACCGGTACCGTAGGGCATATCAATATCGGCGCGAACTCCGTATATGCGGGACGTGCCGGCATCATTGGCGACATGCCCGAAGGCGTTTTCTGTGCGGGCTTTCCTGTACAGCCGCATGCGGAATGGCTGCGTATGCAGGCCTTGATGAAACGTCTGCCGGAAATGAATAAGAAGATCAAGCAGTTGGAAAAGAAATTAGCAAAGTACGAGGGCTAAGAAGTTGTTGTACTATGTTTTGCGCGCGATAAGCGCGTTGGTTTGTGTCCTGCCCCGCAGTGTCTGCGAATTTCTGGGACGCGTTTTGGGCAATTTTGCCTGGCTGGTGGTTCCGGGCAAGCGCAAAAAGCTGGCCATGGGGCAGATAAAAATGTGCCTGGGGGTAGATGAGGTGGAAGCCTCCCGCATCGCCAAAGAGAGTACAGTGCGCTTCGGCCCAATGCTCTTTGAGGTGCTGCGTTTCCCGGTAATTCGGAAAAATCCTTCTCAGTATGTTCGTATTGAAGGGCTGGAAAAACTTCAGCAGGGGATGGCTGATGGCAAAGGCGCCATTATTGCGGCAGCGCACAGCGGCAATTGGGAGCTTATGGGCGGTGCCTTTGCTATGGCGGGCATTCCTCTGGTCGGTGTAGCCATGAAGCAGAAGGATTCGGCGGCAGATAAGTTCATCAATGAATATCGAACCTTGATTGGTATGCATATTACCTATAAAACCGGTGTTCGGGAAATGTTTGCCATGCTGAAAAAGGGATGGGCTATCGGTCTGATTATGGATCAGGATACCAACCGTCGTGATGGCATAATATTGAACTTTTTTGGTTATCCCACGAACTGTACGCCGGGGGCTGCGTCAATGGCCCGTTTTCAGAATGTCCCTGTTTTTACTTCCTTTATGCACCGGGATGCCGGCGGCTTTCATACGTTGGTGGTAGATGGTCCTTTTTATGTGGAAAAGACAGAGGACAAACGGGAAGATATTAAACGAACAACGCAAAAGATTAATGATGCCATAGAAAATCATATAAGGAAGTATCCGGAAGAATGGTTTTGGCTGCATGACCGCTGGAAGTCCGTACGAGAGGACTTTCCAGAGTCGGATTTTGGTCGTATTGAATGAGTGTTTCGGGAGGAATAGATTTGCAACAGACAACACTGGCGGCGGAGGCCATGTATAACGGCATTGGCCTGCATTCCGGCCGTGATGTGCATATGGTCATGAAACCTGCTCCGGCTGATACCGGTCTGGTGTTCATCCGGACAGATATGGAGGGAAATCCGCAGATTCACGCTACGGCGGCAAACGTTACGTCCACCATGAGGGCTACCACTGTGGAGGAAAACGGCTGCAGGGTCTTCACCATTGAGCATCTGATGAGTGCCTTTCATGCACTGCGCATAGATAACTGTTATATTGAAATTGATGCGGAGGAACCTCCGGTAGCGGATGGTTCGTCACTGGCTTTTTTTCAGGCAATGCAGGCAGCTGGTGTAGCAGAACTTCAGACTGAACGCAGGGAAATCGTTGTTGACAAGGTTTACCGCATTGATGACGAGGAACATAATCGTTTTGTGATGGTTCTGCCTTATGATGGATTCCGGGTAAGTTTTACCTCGTTGAATCCGCATAAACTCATTGGCGTACAGTATGAAAACTTCGAGGTAACGCCGGAGACTTATGAACGGGAAATCGCGCCTGCCCGGACCATCGCCTATGAAAAGGAAATTGAGGCCCTGCGCAGTATGGGACTGGGGTTGGGCGGTACATTGGAAAGTGTTATTGTCTACAACGATGAAGGCTGGCTCAATCCCCTGCATTTTGAAGATGAGCTGGTGCGGCATAAGATTTTGGATGTGATTGGCGACTTGCGTTTGGCAGGTCCTGTCCGCGGTCATGTGATAGCTGTTGCCTCTGGTCATGCGCTGAATACCAGTCTGGCCAAAAAGTTACAGGCAAGTTTAGGTTGATAGAGAGTTTTACAGGAAGAGGGAATAAAAATGGTTTTGGAAATTACGGATATCATGAAAATTTTACCCCATCGTCCGCCTATGCTTTTGGTGGATCGCATTACAGAAATTGACCCGTTCAAATCGGCTACGGGGATTAAGAACGTGACCATGAATGAGCCGTTCTTTGTGGGGCATTTCCCGGATCATCCCATTATGCCTGGTGTGCTGATTCTGGAGGCTATGGCTCAGGTCGGCGGCGTGGCTATGCTGTATCCGGAGGAAAACCGGGGCAAGATTGCCATGTTTGGCGGCATGGAAAACATTAAGTTCAAGCGCCCGGTGGTTCCCGGTGACCAGCTTGTAACGAAGGCACATATCGTGAAAGTGCGGGGAGAATTTGGTTTGCTGCACTGTGACGGCTATGTGGGGGACCAGCTGGCAGCATCGGCTGATTTTAAGTTTGCTATGAGAAAAGAAGAAAATATGTGATTTTAAGCTAAAAATAAAAGATAATCTTTGTTCAACTCGTATAACGCTTGAATTTGCTATCAGATGATGTGAGAGAATCAGAGGTTGTTTTGGGAGTATATAAAAAAGATGGAGCAAAGATAGGAATAGGCTGCTTGGCGGACATAGCCAAGTGGTGTTATAAGGAGTTGTAGCAGATGAGTGCGGAAAATATTAGTGCAGAGGCACAGATACATCCCACAGCGATTATTGAAGATGGTGCAAAAATTGCAGCAGGTGTAAAGATTGGCCCTTATAGTGTCATCGGCAGCAATGTAGAAATTGGTGAAGATACTATAGTAGGTCCTCATGTAGTGATTACCGGCTGGACGAAAATTGGCCGGGAATGCCATATCTATCAGGGGGCTTCCATTGGGGAAGAACCGCAGGACCTGAAGTTCAAAGGGGAAAAGAGTTATACCAGCATTGGAGACAGGACGGTCATCCGGGAGGGGACGACCATTCACCGGGCTACCGGCGAAGGTGAAGAAACCCGCATTGGCAATGACTGCCTGCTGATGGCGCTTACCCATGTGGCACATAACTGTGTGATTGGCAACCGGGTTATCATGTCTAACGTGGCCAGTCTTGCCGGACATGCAGTGGTGGAGGATCGTGCCGTTATCGGCGGCATGACCGGTGTGCATCAGTTTGTGAAGATTGGCCGCAATGCCATGATTGGCGGCATGAGCCGTTTGGTGCAGGATGTGGTTCCGTTTACGATTGTGGCCGGTCAGCCGGCCAAAGTGGCAGGACTCAATGCTGTGGGGATGTCCAGAGCAGGTATTGAACCGGCAGCCCGCCGCAGCATCAAGCAGGCCTATAAGATTCTGTATCGTTCGGGGCTGACCTTGCAGCAGGCGGTCAGCGTTATCGAGCAGGAAGTGCCTTCCTGTGAGGAAGTTGACCATATGCTGCGCTTCCTGCGCAATGCCGACAGAGGCATTTGCCGTGAGCGCCGGGATGACCGGGACTAACCGATATATTTTTGCTACGGAGGATGTACATGGAGCGCATAGGACTTTTGGCAGGGATAGGAACCCTGCCGGTGGAGATTGCCCGGGCGGCCAAGGAGCTGGGCTATGAGGTCTACGCTGTAGCACTCCTGCCGGACACGGATTCCCGCCTGAAAGAATATGCTGATGATTATCAGGAAATCAATGTCCTGAAGGTTGGGAAGATATTAAAACACCTGAAAAAAAGTGATATTCACAAGGTGACGATGATTGGCAAAGTAACCAAAGAAGTTCTTTTTGCCAAAAAGACCCTGCCGGATTTGAAAGCCATGCAGATTCTCATGCGGGTGCCGGACAGGAAAGACGATACCATTATGCTGGCCATCATCGATGAACTGAAAAAAATCGATGTAGAGGTATTCGACCAGACCGAACTTATCCGCAAGCTGATGCCGGGGAAAGGTGTACTGACCAGACGTCAGCCCACGGCAGAGGAATTAAAGGATATGGAGTTTGGCTTTCAGATGGCCAAAGAAATTGGCCGTATGGATGTGGGGCAGACCGTGGTGGTCAAGGACATGGCGGTGATGGCGCTGGAGGCTATTGAAGGCACAGATGCCTGCATTCTGCGGGGCGGAAAACTCGCTGGCAGCGGTGCTGTGGTAGCCAAGGTGGCCAAGCCTGCGCAGGACAGCCGCTTTGATGTGCCGACTGTGGGGTTAAGGACCTTGCAAATGATGGTAGAGGTAAAGGCAAAAGCTTTGGTTATTGAAGCCGATGCGACGCTTTTGGCAGAACGTGCAGATGTTATCGCTTTGGCAGAGGCGAACGATATTACCATTGCAGCAATGTGATAATTAAAGACGCTGGGGAGAAAAAATTCCCGGCGTCTTTCGCTTTATATAAGCGGCATTTAATGATATAATATAATTTGGTTTAGTATGGTAAGAAGGAGGGGCGCCCATGAAAATTATGCTTTCCGCCGGTGAGGCGTCTGGTGATGTGCATGGCGAAAATATCGCCCGGGCAATACTTTCCATGGCACCGGAAACAGAGCTTATCGGTTTCGGCGGCAGCCGCATGGAAGAGGCGGGGGTTCGGCTGCGGCAAAACTTTGCCGACTATAGCGTCATGGGCGTTTGGGAGGTTTTGCTCAATATCCGCAGATTATTTAAACTCCTGAATGATTTGACGGAGTTTATGCGGGAAGAAAAGCCGGATATGCTGGTGCTTATCGATTATCCGGATTTTAACTGGCGTCTGGCAAAAAAGGCCAAGGCGTTAGGAATACCGGTGTTCTCTTATATTCCGCCGTCAGCCTGGGCATGGCGAAAGGGACGGGCGAAAGACTGTGCGAAGATAGCGGATGAGTTTATCGCTATTTTCCCCCATGAACTGCCGGTCTATGAAGCCGCTGGTGCAAAAATTTCTTTTGTGGGCAATCCGCTGGTGGATGCCGTCCGTCCGGAAATGCCACGGGAAAAAGCGCGGCGGTTCTTTAAAATGCCTGCGGATAAAACGGCAATCTTGTTGCTGCCTGGCAGCCGGAAGCAGGAGATTGAATTATTGCTGCCCGCGATGCTGTCTGGTGCAAAAAAATTGCTGGAAGACAGACCGGATACGATATTTTATCTCCCTGTTGCCGATACGGTCAGCAGGGAACGTATTGAGGAATTAATTGCTGACGCCGGCGTATCGGTAACGCTGACGGAGGAGAAGCGTTACAGCCTGATGGCGGCAGCGGATGCAGCCATGGCGACTTCCGGAACGGTGGTTATGGAGGCCGCGCTATTAGGGCTTCCCTGCGTTGTACTCTACCGCCTGTCACCTGTGTCCTATGCCATTGGCAAACTTCTGGTGCATGTGGATAATTTCAGCCTGCCCAATATTTTGCTGAATGAAAGTTTTCAGCGGGAATTGTTGCAGGATGAGGTTACACCGGACAATATTGCCGCTGAACTAAAAAAATTATATCCCGGTGAGGCACATCGCCGGGAGGTAACCGCAAAGTTGAAAAGCGCCTGTCAGAAATTAGGAGCTCCCGGTGCTTCCGGCAGAGTGGCAGAGCGAATATTAAATGCTGCCCGGGAATTTGCAGCAAAATAAATTAGTGAGGGAAATACATGAAGAATTATAAGCGCCTTCTGCAATACATCCGGCCTTATTTGAAACGTTTGGGACTGGCTATTATCTGCATTGTGGTGGCAGCAGCTTGCAACCTTTATCTGCCATGGATTATTAAGGACATGGTGGATAAGGTTTTGGCGGATAAGGATATGATGATGCTGTATGTTATCTGTGTCAGCATTGTGGTGGTATTCCTGATTCGTGGAATATTTTATTACGGGCAGTCGTATCTGGTATCGTATATCGGGCAAAAAGTGGTTATTGATGTGCGGGAAGTGATGTTCCGCAAATTTCAGCGTATGCCCATGGCGTATTTTGACAAGCATCAGACCGGTGAAACCATGAGCTATATCACCAATGATGTGTCTGCCATACAGTCAGCTCTGGTAGACCAGCTCATTGAGATGGTAACAGAAGGTTCAATCCTGATAGGCTCCATTGCGATGATGATTTATCTGGACTGGAAACTGTCTCTCTTGACACTCGTGGTTATTCCCTTAGTGGGACAGGCCATGAAGATTTTTGGCCGTAAACTGAAGCGCAACGGTACGGTTATTCAGGAACGGGCAGCGGATATCACTTCCCTTCTGCAGGAGAGCATTTCCTCTATCCGGGTGGTTAAATCCTTTGTGCGTGAAGAATACGAAATTAAGCGGTTCATTGACCAGAATATCCTGAACTTCCAGGCGGCCATGAAAAATGTACAGCTGACCAGCCTGCTGACGCCAACTGTGGAATTTTTGGCAGCTGTTTCCGTTACGTTTATCGTGGGCTTTGGCGGCTATGAAGTGGTAAACGGTCAGATGACGGCCGGTGCACTGGTCGCTTTCCTGACCTATGCGGTAAACTTAGCCAACCCGGTAAAGCGTCTGGCCAGAGTTTATGGCAATCTGCAGCGGGCCATGGCAGCAGTGGACCGTGTGTTTGCCGTGATTGACCTGCCGGAACCCATCCACGATAAGGAAGATGCTAAAGAACTGCCGAAGATTGAAGGCCATGTGAA
>DJYL01000177.1:17101-24663 GCA_002448495.1 Pseudoselenomonas ruminantium
CTGGAAGTAAAGCCGGGGCAGATGATTGCCTTTGTCGGTCCCAGTGGTGCGGGCAAATCCACTATTGCCAATCTTATCCCGCGTTTTTATGAAATAAACAGCGGTGCTATATCCATTGATGGACACGATATCCGGGAAGTGACCGTGGCGTCTCTGCGAGAGCAGATTGGTATTGTGCCGCAGGAAACCATGCTGTTTTCGACTACGGTGATGGAAAATATCCGTTATGGCCGTCTGAATGCCACGGATGAGGAAGTTATCGAAGCGGCCAAAGCGGCCAATGCGGATGTGTTTATCCGGGAATTGCCGCAGGGGTATGATACACCGATTGGTGAACGGGGGCTGAATCTGTCCGGCGGTCAGCGTCAGCGTATGTCCATTGCTAGGGCAATTCTCAAAAATCCCCGGATTCTGATTCTCGATGAAGCTACATCTGCTTTGGATACGGAAAGCGAAAAAATCGTGCAGGCGGCGCTGGACTCTCTGATGGTGGGGCGTACTTCTTTCGTTATTGCACACCGGCTTTCCACGATATTTAATGCCGATCAAATTTATGTCATCGATGGCGGCAGAATAAAAGAACATGGCACACATGAAGAACTGTTGGCGAAGGACGGCTTGTACAGCCATCTTTACAACATTCAGTTCAGTAAGGCTGCTGTGCCAGAAGGGGCATAAGACTAATGCAAATCCTTTACAATTTAGCGGCGATTTTGGTCGTCATATTGATTATTCCGGTGTTTATGATCCGTTCGGTTCGGGAAAAAGGCTTCGTGGAGCGCATCCGTCAAAGTCTTGGCTTTTATCCGGAACATACGCTGGAAAAAGTTGCCAAAAAGCACTGTATCTGGGTACATGCGGCTTCTGTGGGTGAGATTGTTGCCACAAGCCCGCTGATTAAGGAATTCCATAAGGAATTCCCGCAGACCCCGATTCTGGTATCGGTAGTGACTACCAGCGGCTATGAAATGGCCAACCGCATCATCAAGGACGCGGATGCCATTATCTATTTTCCTCTGGATCTGCCGTTTTTGGCAGGCAGTGTGGTGCGTCGGATTCACCCCAGAGTTTTCCTGCCGGTAGAAACGGAATTATGGCCGAATTTCCTGAAGACGGCCCGCAAGATGCACATTCCGGTGATGATGGTCAATGGCCGTATCAGTGACCGCAGCGTGAAGCAGTATAAATACCTGAACAGCCTGCTCTCCGATATGATTGGTACGGTGACGAAGTTTGCCATGCAGTCGGATATTGATGCCGATTACATCATGCGCCTGGGGGCGCCGCCGGAACTCGTGACGGTGACGGGAAATACGAAATTTGACCAGACTTACACCGATGTAAGCCCTGCGGAAAAGGCCGAGATTATTCAGGCAATGGGGCTTTCCAAAGCGGAAGGGATACTTTTAGCCGGTTCTACGCATCGCGGGGAAGAGGCCTATGTATTGAAGGCTTTTGCAGCGGTGCGGGAAAAACATGCAAAGGCCAAATTGGTCATTGCACCCCGCGAACTTTTGCGTACGCAGGAGGTTATTCACCTCTGCAAGCGGGCGGGCTTTACGGTATCTACCCGTACACAGCAGCAGGCAAACGGCCCGCAGGATGCCGATATCGTCATTTTGGATACCATTGGCGAATTGGGGAAGGTGTACAGTGTGGGCGATGTGGTCTACGTGGGCGGCAGTTTGATTCCCCATGGCGGTCATAATATTTTGGAACCGGCAGCTCATGGCAAGGCCATTATTGTGGGCCATTATATGTTCAACTTCAAGGATACGCATGCCTTGTTCAAAAAGCGCGATGCCTGCATTACGGTTAATGATGAGCAGGAATTGGCCGTGGAGACGGTGCGGCTTTTTGATGATGCTGAACATCGTCACCGTTTGGAAGCCGAAACACTGGCTATCGTAGGTGAAAATAAGGGAGCCTCCCGCAAGTCCGCCCTGATTTTGCGCGACACACTGGAAACATACGAAAGCCGTCCGGAAAATCGCCAGCGGGCCCGTTCTACGCAGAAAATAAACAATTTCCAGACTTACTTTATTGATTTGGTTCATCTCAAAGAAGTAGATGGTGTGATGGAGCATATCCTTACGGCGATTCTTTATCTCTTTTCCAAGATTTATGCGTTGTTGGTGGATATTAAGCTTTGGGGTTACCATCATGGTGTATTCAGCCAGAAGAAGCTGGATTGTTTCGTTATTAGTCTGGGCAATGTCACCGTGGGCGGTACGGGTAAAACGCCTACCGCCCAGAGACTGGCCAAAGATATTCGGGATATGGGCTACAAGGTCGTTATCCTCAATCGTGGTTATCGAGCCAAGTGGCATGGCAAAGTCGGTATTGTCTCCGATGGACAGCGTCTGCACATGACGGCTGCGGATGCCGGGGATGAAGCCTTCATGCTGGCCAAGCATCTGCCGGAAGTTCCGGTGTTAATCGGTGCTGACCGTTCGGTCACAGGGCAGTATGCCATCGAAAATTTTGGCGCGGAAGTGGCCATTCTGGACGATGGCTTCCAGCATTGGCAGCTGGAGAGGGATATGGATATCCTGCTGGTCGATGCGGTTAATGTTTTCGGCAATGGATATATGCTTCCCCGAGGAACTCTGCGGGAACCCATTTCCCATATCAGCCGGGCCGATGTGTGTCTGCTGACCAAGGTGGATCAGGCGGCAGCCGGTTCCCGCGAATTTATTCGGGAGACCGTACATCGTTATAACCAGGAGGCGCAGATTGTGGAAAGTATTCATCAGCCCCGCCGCTTCATTCCTCTGGCAGATTGGTATGTGGATATTGCAGGGGACGGCATAGATGTAAATACCATGCGGGGCCGGAAAATCATGGCGGTTTCGGCCATCGGCAACCCTGCTTCCTTTGAACAGACACTGTCTGATCTAGGGATAACCATTATTGAAAGCCTGCGTTATCCTGACCATCACGATTACAGCATGCAGGAAATGGCGGATATTCTCCATCAGGCACAGCGTATGGGGGCAGAAGCCATCGTGATTACGGAAAAGGATGCCGTAAAAATTCCCATGGAAGTCATTCATGCGGGGATTTCCGTTCCCGTATATGTTATCTGTGTGGAGGTTAATTTCCAGCAGGGAAAAGACGAATTCAAGACACTTTTGGCGCAGCGTTTGGCGTCTAAGCTGGGCAAGTGACAGAAAGATAAGAGGCAGATTATGAAGGTATTATGTGTTATTCCTGCGCGTTACGCGTCCACCCGCCTGCCGGGCAAACCCTTGAAGGATATTGCCGGCAAGCCGATGGTCTGCCGGGTCTATGACCGGGCTGTACAGGCAAAGAAAGTATCGGAAACGATTGTAGCTACCGATGATGAACGCATCGTGACTGCGGTAGAAGCGAACGGAGGCAGGGCCATGATGACCAGAGCTGATCATCCTACGGGCACGGACAGGCTCGCAGAAGTGGCAGCAGCTTTTCCCGACGTGGATTTAATCATCAATGTACAGGGAGATGAACCCTTGATTGAGCCGGGGCTTATTGATGAACTGGCAGCTGTTTTTGAAACGGACAGCGAGCTGAAGATGGCTACGGTCAAGACCTTGATGACGGACAAAGCAGAGATTGAAAATCCCAATAATGTCAAGGTGGTTACGGATAAGGCAGGCTATGCATTATACTTCTCGCGTTCGGTTATGCCCTATCCGCGCAATGCAGGCTGTCCGGTATACAAGCATATTGGCATTTATGCTTATAAACGGGATTTCTTACTGGCGTATGCCCGGATGAACTCCACGCCGCTGGAACAGTCCGAATCTCTTGAACAGCTCAGGGCGCTGGAAAACGGTTGCAAAATTAAAGTCGTTGAAACAAAGACCAAGTTCGTTGGTGTTGATACGGCGGAAGACCTGGCTAAAGTGAATGAGATATATAGAAGTATGAAATAACGATATAGCTTTATTATGGTTCGAGGTGAAAGGAGCTTTTTTTATGAATAAGGTTAAAATAGGCGATTATGTTGTTGGCGGAGGCGAGAAGCTGACATTGCTTGCTGGACCTTGCGTGTTGGAAGGGCTTGACCGCTGTCTGCTGATTGGCCGCACTATCAAGGAAATCTGCCAGCGGCTCGATATTAACTATGTGTTCAAGGCTTCTTTTGATAAGGCGAATCGTTCCTCTTATCACAGTTTTCGTGGGCCGGGACTGAAGAAGGGGCTGGAGATGTTAAAGACCATCAAGGCAGAACTTGGCGTTCCCGTGGTGACGGATATTCATGAAACTTCGCAGGCTAAGCCTGTGGCTGAGGTAGCGGATATTTTACAGATTCCGGCATTCCTTTGCCGCCAGACGGATCTTTTGCATGCTGCTGCGCAGACGGGCAAGGTGGTCAATGTGAAGAAAGGACAGTTCCTGGCACCGGAGGATATGCGCAATGTAGTGGATAAGCTTCATGAAAGCGGCTGTGACCAGATTATGCTCACGGAGCGCGGTGCGTCCTTTGGCTATCACAATCTCGTTGTGGATATGCGTTCTCTGCCCATCATGCGCTCCTTTGGCTATCCCGTGGTGATGGATGGTACGCATTCGGTACAGCTGCCCGGCGGCAACGGTACGACTTCAGCAGGCAACCGTGAGTATGTGGAATACCTTGTGCGGGCAGCAGTGGCTGCAGGCGTAGATGCACTGTTTTTGGAAGTTCATGATAATCCGGAAGAGGCTCTTTCCGATGGTGCCAACATGGTCTATCTGGATAAACTGGAAGACCTGCTGAAAGATGCCGTGGCTATTCACGAAATCGTGCGTCATAAACAGAAGTAAGCGTTTTTGTCTGGAGCTTGTGGTAAATTGAGGGGATAAGATTGGTAGATAAGATAAAAGAAGCGGCACTGGAAACGCTGACGATTGAAGCGGATGCCGTGGAAAAACTCAAAGTACGCATTGATGATGAATTTGTGGCGGCAGTGCAGTGCATTTTGGATTGCAAGGCGCGCGTGGTTGTGACCGGCATGGGCAAATCCGGACATATCGGCCGCAAGATGGCGGCAACCTTTGCCAGCACGGGAACGCCCGCCTTCTTTATGCACCCCGGCGAAGCCTTTCATGGTGATTTGGGGATGGTGACGGAAAACGATGTGGTTATCGCCATTTCCAACAGCGGTGAGTCTACGGAGGTAGTCAATATTCTGCCCATTATCCGCCGTATCGGGGCAACGATTATTGCAATGTGCGGACGCCGCGATTCCCAGCTGGGAAAAGCGGCTGACCATTTCGTGGATATCGGCGTGGAACGGGAAGCCTGCCCTTTGGGACTGGCGCCTACGGCCAGCACTACAGCGACCTTGGCTATGGGGGATGCTCTGGCTATTGCGCTGATGCGTGTACGCGATTTTACCAGTCAGGACTTTGCTTTGTTCCATCCGGGCGGAGCATTGGGCAGAAAGCTTCTGCTCACCGTCAAAAATGTCATGCATACGGGAGACGAAAACCCCATTGTGCATAAGGATAAGACTGCCAAAGACGCGCTCTTTATCATGACGGATAAAGGACTCGGTGCAGCTTCTGTTATCGACGACAGCGGCAGACTCGTGGGCATCATTACCGATGGTATCATTCGCCGGGCGCTGGCCAAGGACTACAAGTTCCTTGATGAAGCCGTGGGGAATATCATGTTTGAGACACCCCTTACCATCAAGCAGGAGGCTATGGCCTCGGCGGCTCTTTCCGTGATGGAAAAGCACAAGCCGCGTCCGGTTACGGTATTGCCGGTTATCGATGAGAATAAAATTCCTGTGGGTATTATTCATTTGACTGACCTTTTGCGTCAAGGAGTGGTATAATGGAGATTCACAGCAATGCCTTAAAGGCGGCAAAGAAAATAAAACTGGTTATTTTTGATGTAGATGGCGTTCTGACGGATGGCGGCATTTATATCGGGGCAAAGGGAGAACTCTATAAGCCCTTTTACTGTCGGGATGGTTTGGGCATAAGTCTTGCCCATAAGTATGGCCTGCAGACTGCAATCATTACGGGACGCAAGTCGGAGCAGGTGGCTTTTCGCGCTAAGGAACTGGGAATTTGCCATGTATTTCAGGGCAATTCCGACAAGCGAAGTGCTTATGATGAATTGAAAGAACGAACCGGACTGAAAGACGAGCAGATTGCCTATATTGGTGATGACCTCATTGACCTGCCCATCATGCTGCAGGTCGGCCTGCCCATGGCTGTAGCGGATGCAGAGGAGTCTGTCCGTGCGCAGTCACTGGTGGTTTCCGGCAAAAATGGCGGACATGGTGCCGTGCGGGAACTTTTGGAGTTTATTTTCAAGGTACATGGCAAGTGGGAAGATATCATGGCAGACTTCCTCTTGCCGGACAGCTTCAGTGAAAACAAAAATTGGAAGCAATAACGATTTGGGGGAAGACAATTAATGCAGTATAAATTTGTGATGTTTATGAGCTGGGTGGTGTGTCACACCCCCTATAAACTCGTAATGGCTGCCGGCTGGATTTTGGGACAGCTCTATTACCTCCTGATAAAAAAACAACGGGAACTGGCGGTAAAACAGATGATGCCGGCTCTGGGACTGAATGAGCCCGAGGCACGCAGAATGGTAAGAGCCTCCTTTGTCAATCTGGCTCGTAATGTGCTGGAAATTCTCTATATGCCGAACATCACGCCCCAAAATTTCCAAAAGTATATCGAGATAGACCATTTGGAACGCATGACGGATGCTTTGGCAGAAGGTCATGGCGTGGTGGTACTCACGGGGCATATTGGTACATGGGAATGGCTGTCGGCAGCCTTTACGATGAATGGCCTGCCCGTTACCGCGATTGCCAAACCGCAGCCCAATATGCAGTACACCAATGCCTTGAACGATTTGCGCAAAACCATCAACGTGGAAATTTTTTCCAGGGGAACCAGTGAACTGCTGGCTGCAGCCAAGGCATTGAAAAAAGGCAAGATTCTGGGGTTTTTGGCGGATCAGGACGGGGGGCCTGGGGGCGCATTTATTCCCTTTTTGGGGAAAATTGCGGCAACACCGCAGGGACCGGCTGTCTTTGCCTGCAAGTTTAATGCCCCCGTGCTGCCCGCCTTTATTCTGCGCCAGCCCAATGGTAAACATAAAGTCGTTATCGGCGAGGTTATGCGCTTTGAGGACACAGGCGATACGGATAAGGACTTGTTTGATTTTACGGTAAAGATGACGAAAATCATTGAAGAGATTATCCGTGAAAATCCCACGCAGTGGCTTTGGTTCCAAAAACGGTGGAATACCCCGCCGGAACAGCAGAAGATGGGTAAGCATCATACGGTTAAAGCACAGGAGGAGGCCAAATGAGCAAGATGCGCAAGGGGCTTATCGCTGCCGGAATTGCGGTTTTTGCGGCTTTGGTTGTATGGGCAGTGATGACGGTTCCGGAGACGCCTGTTTTGCCGGACAAGCCGGTCGAAAATGATAAGGTGATGAGTTATGACGGCAATGAAATCAGTGAAGAGCGAAACGGCCGGAAAATCTGGGACTTGACTGCTGAACATATTGCCGTTAATATTGAAACCCGTGATGCAGAACTGGAAAATCTGCAAGG
>DJYL01000123.1 GCA_002448495.1 Pseudoselenomonas ruminantium
TGGGAATTTCTATGTGCTGGGCAAGTTTGTTGAGGAAGGGAACGAGGACGCATGAAGAAGGATATCAAGGAGCTGCTGAATTTTATCAAGGAGGCGCCTACGCCTTATCATACCGTGGCGGCGTCGGCTAAACGGCTGGCAAAGGCTGGTTTTACAGAATTGAAACTCAGTGAAGTATGGCAGTTGCAGCCCGGCGGGCGGTATTTTGTGAAGGCTTTTGATTCCACCTTGTTGGCTTTTGCCTTGGGGTCGGAAGGTGGCCCACTGCGAATCGCGGCAGCGCATACGGATTTTCCGTGTTTTCGTCTGAAACCGCAGCCGGAAATCACGCGGGAAGGCTATGGCGTGCTCAATGTGGAAAAATACGGCGGCATGATGCTGCGTACCTGGCTGGACAGGCCGTTGGCTTTGGCGGGGAAAGCAGCGCTGCGCAGTGCCGACCCCTTTGCCCCTGAGGTGCAGCTGGTTAATTTCCAGCGTCCCCTGCTCACCATCCCCTCGCTGGCCATTCATATGGATAGGGAAGTCAATGACGAGGGCAAGCTGAACGCCCAGAAAGATATGCTGCCCTTGGCAACAGTCGGTGGGGAAGAACTTACGGCAGATTTTTTCCATGCCTGGCTGGCAAAGCAGTTGAAGGTTGAACAGGCGGATATTCTATCCTATGAGCTGTCGGCTTATCCTTATGAGGAAGGGAGTTTGTGCGGGTTAACGGAGGAATTTGTATCCTCCCCACGGCTGGATAATCTGACTTCGGTAGTGGCCTGTCTGCAGGGGCTTATGGCTGTGGACACGGCAAAAATGAGTGGTTTGCGGCTGACGGCTTTGTTTGACAATGAGGAAGTGGGCAGCCAGACCAAGCAGGGAGCAGGTTCGGCGGTGCTCTTGCAGGTGTTGGAACGGATTTATCTGGCACTGGGTAAAGGGCGGGAGGAAATGTTGGCCGATATTGCCGCAGGCTTTATGCTCTCAGTAGATGTAGCCCATGCCCTGCATCCGAACTTCATGGATAAGTGCGACCCCAGTCATAAGCCGGTGTTGGGCGGCGGCGTGGTGCTGAAACAGGCGGCAAGCCAAAGTTACGCCGGCGACACGGAGGCCGTGGCTGTAGTACGGGGCTTATGCGAAAAAAATGCGATTCTCTGGCAGCATTTTGTCAATCGCAGCGACAGCCGGAGCGGCTCGACTTTGGGTTCCATCGCTTCGGCGCTTGTGCCTCTGCGCACCATGGACATCGGTGTGCCGCTGTTGGCCATGCACTCTGCGCGGGAACTTATGCATGGCAGCGACCAGAGTGCGCTTAATAAACTTATCAGGCAATTTCTGTCTTGAGTGCACATAAAATATAATCCAAAAACAATCAAAATCGTCAAAAAATTACTTGCTTTTTATAGAGGTTTGGCCGATAATGTAATTAGGAGAGTTATCTCTGTTTGAACTGATTGTTTGGTTCATGGATAAAGGAGGAAGATGAACATGGATGTCAACATGATTTCTTCTTTGTCGCAGACTTCGGCAGCGGTGAAGGCTAACTACACCAAGAGCACCACCACGACGACCAATGAAGCGACGAAGGAAACCACCACTACCAGTACCGAGGCTTTTTCGGTGGATATTTCCGCTGAAGCAAAGAAGGCTTCCACGGCGCTGGGCAAACTCACCAGTGAGCAGGTAGATGCCCTGCAGGATGGCATTAACAAGAGCTATCAGCTGATGATTAAGACCCTCACGGAGCAGAATGCGAAGTTGCAGGGGTATCTCGATGAAGGCATTGGCAAACTCAACTTTGACGGTATTCTGTTCGGCACGGACAAATTTGCCCTGCCGCCGGTAGGCACAACGCCGGAAGAAGCTGCCGAAGCCATTGGCGAGGGCGGAGCATATTCCGTGGACAGCGTAGCCACCCGTATTATGGATATGGCAACCGCTATCGCAGGCGGTGACCCGGAAAAACTCCAGCAGATGCAGGCGGCAGTTGAAGAAGGCTTCAAACAGGCCGGCCTTGTCTGGAAGGATGCCATGGGACAGGATGAAATGCCGCAGATTACGAAAGACACACAGGCTGAAATCACCAATCGCTTCAACAAGCTCTATGAGCAGATGGGCGTTAAACAGACAGCAAAAATGGAAGAATAAGAAAATTTTTGGCGGCCGCTACGGGGAAATAGCGGTCGCTTTTTATGCGCTTTTTGCGGAAAAATATTTACGAAAATCGTTTTCAATTATGCGTAGTTGTGGTATATTAAGGGAAGTTACTATTACTTTTCTGTTATAGATAGAAAGAAGGCAGCTTATGAGTATCCGTATCGGTATTTTAGGTTATGGTAATTTGGGCCGTGGCGTGGAATGCGCGGTAAAGGCCAATGATGATTTGGAACTAGTGGCGGTATTTACCCGCCGTGACCCCGCACTGTTGACGATAAAAACGCCCGGTGTTCCCGTGGTTAATGTCAGCGATGTAGAAGAATGGGAAGATAAAATTGATGTCATGATTCTCTGTGGCGGCAGTGCTACTGACCTGCCCGTGCAGACT
Organism: Pseudoselenomonas ruminantium; assembly: GCA_002448495.1. Taxonomy (GTDB): domain Bacteria; phylum Bacillota; class Negativicutes; order Selenomonadales; family Selenomonadaceae; genus Selenomonas_A; species Selenomonas_A ruminantium_I. Next base: position 2,534 of record DJYL01000123.1, read on the forward strand.
CCCCATTATGCCAAACTCTTTAATGTGGTGGACAGTTTCGATACCCATGCGCGGATTCCTGAGCATTTTGCCAATGTGGACAAGGCTGCCAAGGAAACGGGGCATGTCGGCATTGTTTCCGTAGGCTGGGACCCGGGTCTGTTCTCGCTTGCCCGCGTATACAGCAATGCCATTCTTCCAAATGGCAAGGATTATACCTTCTGGGGCCGCGGCGTATCGCAGGGACATTCCGATGCTATCCGTCGTATCGAAGGCGTAGCCGATGCCCGCCAGTACACGGTGCCAGTAGAAAAGGCGCTGGCGGCGGTTCGTGCCGGTGAAAATCCGGAACTTACCACGCGGGAAAAACATACCCGCGAGTGCTATGTGGTGCTCGAAGAAGGTGCCGATGCGGCTAAGGTTGAGCAGGAAATCAAGACCATGCCCAACTATTTTGATGAATACGACACGACGGTGCATTTCATCAGTCAGGAAGAACTGGACAAGAACCACAAAGGTCTGCCGCATGGCGGCAGCGTAATCCGCAGCGGTGTTACGGGACATGACGGGGAACACAAGCATGTAATTGAGTTTAAGCTCGACCTCGATTCCAATCCGGAATTTACGACCAGCGTGCTCGTCTGCTATGCAAGAGCCGCTTACCGTCTGGCTAAAGAAGGCGTGACGGGCTGCAAGACGGTGCTCGATATTGCACCGAGTTACCTGTCGGCTAAATCCGGTGAGGAACTGCGGGCACACTTGCTCTAAAAATAAAAGCTGCTATTCCGAAAAATAGCAGCTAAACAGAGTTAATGAAGGACTAAATCCTTCCTTCGCGCAAACTTGGGTTGGTGAATTCCCTTATTTGCGTTTTCTGCGCTGTTCAATCCAATTGTAGATGTAGTTAGCTACTACACCTGCCAGGACTGACATTGCAAAGGTGCTAATCATTAATTCACCCCCTTATTGATAGAGGCAATTCAAGTATAACATAGTTGACGTTAGTTTGTCGCTAGGTTATAATACAAGTAAGGTGTTAATCATTAGTTCGGTCGGTCGGGGTGGTGCCCGACAATGGATTGGAACTATACAACAAAGCCCGTCTTATGGATGGGCTTTTGTTGTATGCGAAAGGAGGGGAGAATATGGCTGTAAAGGCACCAACTGCACCCACGCCGCCTACGCCGCCAAGCGTACCGGGCGTGACGCTGCAGGACGGGGGAACCGCGCAGGAAACGAATATTCCCCAAGACAAACAGCAGACCGGCGATGAGCAGGCCGAAGCACAGGCGCGGCAGGCTGTAGCGCGTGGGGATGGAGCTTTATCCAAAACCACTCAGGCTAAGCCGGAGAAACCGGCAAAGACAAATAAGCCTGTAGATGCCAGCGGTGGTGCGTCACAGGAAAATCAGGCAAGTTCCGTACAGGTTATCCCTGCCCAGAATGGTCTGAATGAAGAAAATCCCCGCCAGCAGGCCATGGAAGATGCCAAGGCGCAGACCCAATCGCAGACGCAGGCCGAAAGCCCCCATAATGGCTGGGAACAATTTGCCTCTCATGGTGCCGCTTTTTGGGGCGCGGTACTCGTGTTTATGAGTGTGGTGGTCTGGTTCGGCATTCGCAAAATCATGGCGCGCAAGGATGGGAAAAAAGGTGCGCTAAGCTTTGCGGATATTGACGGTGCAGCCGCACCTGTGCCGCTGCCGGAAAAAGGCGTCAAAAACAGCAGCAAATCCTTACCGCGCAAATCCTCCCGCAATCGTGAACAAGTGGAAACTTTTGCCGAACTTCGCGGCCTGACGCCGGACGAAGTACTAGCCAAACTGGCCCATGATGAAGAAACAGCGCTGCGCCAGGAAATGCGGCAGGCGCGCGCCGAAGCTAAGGAACGGTTGCAAAAGGCAGGACGCATCCCGGTAAACGTCAGCCCGCCCCCCCATGCGGCAAGGCAGTACCGTGAACAGCTGACCACCCAAATTCCGGAGAAAAAGGCAAAGCCTAAGCCACCGGTAAAGCCCCGCCCTGCACCGAAAGAAGACGAACAGCGTTTTGAGGTGCGGATATGAACATCTATGTGGATAAAGACAAGTGTGTGGCATGTGGCATGTGCGTGGACGCCTGTCCGGCAGGATTTCACTTCGGCAGTGATGGTTTAGCCGAAGGAAATCGGGATATACCACAAGATATCGTGGATGATGTCTGGCAGACAATCGAGGACTGCCCCGTGGCGGCAATTTGTCTGAAATAAATCATATTTTCCAAAAAAAGAAAAATATATATACAACTTTACATTTTTATGCTATAATATAGACGCAACGCAGAGAGCATGTAAATATACTCATAGGGGATTATGGGGGGTTGTTTATATGGCTATCAAGAACATAGAGATGGACCGTCGTGACAGCGCGATTTTTCGCAAACAATTAAAACGAGGAGGTTTCCTTTCTGCAAGTTACTTGTCGGTCAATGGCTTTGATGTAACGAAATTGCGTAAACTGGCATTGGCTGGGGAGTTGGATGCTATTCGTTGCGCCATTGGCAAATCCATCCGCTGGTATTACAGGGAAAGACAAGCGGAAAACGCTCACCTGCGTGGTTTGGCATAATACTTAGGAATATTATCATCATTATGCTATTATCGATTTGTAAGTTGGAATCGGCGGTGCCGGTTCTATTTTTTTTGCGAAAGATACAGGATATAATGGATAAGCAGGGAAATGTAAACAATAGGAGGCGGTTTTTTGTTTTGGGTATCGGTTGTATTTTTTGCGGCATTGTTGTTTATTTTTTTGCCGGCAGTGATTACTTGTCTGATTTACCAGAGAATTCCCGTAGATAAAAACAAACGGCGTTTTTTAAAAGGGGTAACCCTGTATCCTGCTGCAATGGCAGGGAGCAGCTATTATGGTTATCATTATGAGCGTAAGCATCAGGTCAAGCATTATTATGATGTAAAGTTTCCGCAGTCAGCAGATTCAGCAGGTTTGACCATTGCACAGATAAGCGATGTGCATTTGGGCAAATTCTTTTCTATTGAAGATTTACGCCGGTTGTTGCAGCTGGTGGCGGAAGATGAACCGGATATTTTGGCGGTGACCGGAGATTTGTTTGATGATGTACAGATGAATCCGGAAGCTGTGCAGGTTCTGGATGAGGCCGTGGATTTATTTCCCAAAGGGATTTACTTCTGTATAGGCAATCATGAGACTTACCGCAATTGGGGGCGCACCGCAAAACTGTTGACGAAAACACGGGTGCATGTACTGGTGGGGCGGTCTGAAAAAGTGCCGGGCACGAATCTTTGGCTGGCAGGCGCAGAATATTCTTTTTCCCGGGATGATGAGAGCTTTGAACTGGAAAAAGAGGCCTTAACCCAAAAGGCGGTGAAGGACATTCCTCAGGAGGAACTGGTGAATACAATTTTGCTGGCACATCATCCTGAGTATATTGATAACGGTGCAGAACTGGGGATTCCCTTGACCCTTACCGGGCATACCCATGGCGGACAGCTGGGGATTTTTGGTTTTCCCGTTATTCCCGTTTATAAGTACAATCGAGGCTTTGTGAAGATTGGAGCAAGTCTGGGGTATGTTCATTGCGGCAACGGCAGCTGGCTGCCTCTGCGTATTGGCTGCCCGCCGGAGATAGCTTATTTCCGGCTGACGGAATAAGTGAAACGAGGTGATTGGCATGGAGGCGCAGTGGCAGGAAATTATTGCTCTTTTGCAGCGGGGAAGGACGCAAATGGCTCGGAAAAAGCTGGATGATTTGCGGGGGCAGATACCGCAGGAGGAAGAATGGCGCCTGCATGAGCTTTATGGAGCGGTATTCCATGATTTGGCTGACCCGGAAGGTGCGGCTGCTGCGTACAGCAACGCGGCAAAATGCGATAAATACCTGCGCAGCCAGCGTGAACATTATTCCAGTTATCTTTTTGCCCTGCATTATCTGCCGGGACTTAGTGCTGAGGAATTAGCTCAGCAGCATAAATTCTATCAGGAACTTTATCGTGAAGAAGTATGTCTGCCTGCGCGTAAGGCGGCACCACACAGCCGCCTGCGCATTGGCTTTATTGCTGCGGATTTTTGTGACAGTGCAGCGGCGCGTTTCTATGAAGCTCTGGTGACGGGGCTGGATGTGCGTTATGCCAGCACTTATCTTTATGCTTTGGAAGATGAAGAGGATAGTTTTACTCATCGCCTGCAGGGAAGCGGTCTTATTTATCGCTGTCTGGAGGGAAAAAATCTGGTGGAAATGGCGGAGGCTATCCGCTGGGATGAAATTGATATTCTGGTGGATTTGTCTGGCCATTCAGGTGGAGGCCTGACCTTGATGGTACTGGCGAAAAAGCCTGCGCCGGTACAGCTTTCGGCAATAGGCTATTTTGACACCACGGGCCTTGAAGCCGTGGATGGGGTGCTTACCGATAATGTCCTTGACCCATCTGCGCGCGATGCGGCTTACTTTAGCGAGAAGTTCATCAAATTGCCGCATGCCTTTTGCTTTACACCCAATGAAGCCATGCAAAAAAGCAGGCATCAGGCACGTGGGGAAAATGCCCCGCTGACGTTTGGCTCCTTTCAGAATGCCATGAAAATCAATACGGAGGTTTTAGCTTTGTGGCGGGAGATTATGGCGCTTTCGCCGGGGGCAAGGCTGATTGTGCAGGATACCACGCGTCTGCCCGAACGGCGGCAGGCCATAGAACGCAGGCTGGAAAAAGCCGGCCTGCCTATGGAACGGACAGAAGTGCGTCTGGGTACAGATAATTATCTGGCGGGATATCAGGAAATCGATATCATGCTGGACACTTTTCCCTATAATGGCGGTGCGATGACGGCTGCATCCCTTTATATGGGAGTGCCGGTGGTCACAATCAGAGGAAACCATCATAGCGCCCGTTTTGGGGCAAGCCTGTTGAGCACAGCAGGTTATGGCGAGTGGATTGCGGAAAATCCCCGCAGTTATGTGAAAATCGCCTTGCAGCTGGCTGCTGACCGGTCATTTCTAAGGGCTGTGCAGGAAAATCTTCGGAGTGAAATGGAAAATTCACCTCTGTGCGACAAGGCAGCGTACGGGCAGAATTTTTGGCGCGCCTGCATTGATTTATGGGCGGAAAGGGGAGATTTTGCCCTATGAAGCAGGATTTGACGTGTTTTCTTAGCGGCGGCCCAGCGCCTATGCGCTGGCTGCTGCTGGAAAGCCTGACTTACATAGAAAAAATTGTGGTCTTGTATCCGAATGCCTGCCTGACGGTGGTTACGGAAATCGAAGAAGCAGCAGATTTGGCCGAGTTTGCCGGCATGGATATTGAGTGGCATTTTGGGGATTGCCGCCGGGGAAAGCTGCCCTTTCCAGAGAATAGTTTTGATGCTGTTTTGGCAGAAAATCTGCTGACGCAGGCGTATGAGCCATATGAATTATTAATGGACATCAGCCGCAGGCTCACCGATGTGGGCGTGCTCTATGGGGATTTTCTCAATGTGCGCTATATAGGTGTGCTGGAAGCTTTGCAGCAGGGCGAATTTCCCGTGCGGGAAAAACATCTCTATGCCAAAACGGAAATGGTGCGGCTTTTGGATGATACGCTGTTCAAGGAAATTGATTTTGTACCCGGTGATTGTGATGAGCATAGCGAAGCTGAGGCAGCGTGGGAAGCGGCAGGGTATGTCAATGTCAATCACGAGCTCGCTGTGAGCCGTTATTTGTTCCGGGCTGCTTGCAGTACGGCTTCGGTGGCTAATCTGAAGGGGCTCTATAGTCCTGAAGTGCGCAGGGATTTAGCAAGAATTCTGCATCGGATTGAGTATGATGTACGGCGGGAGGAAAATATTGCAAGATTGCGGGAATTGTGCGGGCGGGAGGGGATTTTTCCCGAATATCTCCACGATTTTATCAATGAGGCTTGTTGTCATCGGGAGAAGGTTTTTAGGTTAATATCTATGTAGCAAGGCGCCCGGTGGACTGGTAATATTTTTCCAATATCACCAGTCCACCGGGCTTAGTGTGTATCTGTGGTTTAGTTTAGTTAAGTCAGCTGTTCTTTTTGCTCTTGAAGTGCAGGTCGATAGCTACGGCGGCCAAAAGGACTAGACCTTTTACTACGCGCTGTACATCAACCGACCAGCCTAATAGGGACATGCCGTTGTTGAGCACACCCATAATCAGTGCGCCGACCACGGCACCGGTGACGGTGCCTTCGCCGCCGGGGACGGCGGTGCCGCCAATGTAGCAGGCGGCGATGGCATCCATTTCAAACATATCGCCGGCCTTTGGCGTTGCCGATGCGTTGCGGGCGGTGAGAATGACACCGGCCAGCCCTGCCAAAATGCCCATATTCACATAAATCCAGAACATGACATTGTTGACCTTGATGCCGGAGAGAGCCGCGGCTTTTCGGTTGCCGCCCACGGCATAGATCTGGCGGCCGGGTACCGTGCGATTCGTGAGGAAGGCGTAGAAAGCCACCAGAATGGCTACAATCATCAGTACAAGGGGCAGTCCCATATACATGGACAGTTTTACGGTGAAGAAGTTCACAATGATTACGGAAACGCCTACCTTGAAGACGGAGGCAGCTACCGAGGGCACTTCAAAGCCGTTCTTGGCTTTGTTACGGCGGGAGCGGATTTCCATGAAGACAATCAGTGCGGAAAGAAGCAGTCCGGCGGTCAGAGCCAGCAGTTCGAATTTAGTGCCGCCGATAGTGGTAAAAAACTGGGGCATATAGCCGGCACCAATCTGCGTGAATTCCTGTGGCAGAGGGCCTTTGGTCTGGCCGTTCAGCACCACCAGGGCAAGGCCGCGGAATACCAGCATGTTGGCCAGGGTTACGATAAAGGGCGCTACGCCTAGTTTGGATATGAAGAAGCCTTGCCAGAAGCCCACCAAAAGGCCTATGGCGATGGCTGCCAGAATCGCCAGGGGAATTGCCATCTGATAATCCACTACCATGATGGCGGCGATGGCGCCGGAAAAGGCTACTACGGAACCTACGGACAAATCCACATTGCCTGTGAGGCAGCATAATAGCATGCCCAAAGCCAGGACAATGACGTAGGAATTCTGCATGATGAGGTTATTGACGTTCATCGGTGAAACGTTTTTGAAATCCGACATAAAAGCGAAGATGGCGTAAATTACCACCAGAGCGATGATCATGCCGTATTCTTTGAGACTTTTCAGATGCTCCCTCATCTGGGCATCGTTTTTATTCATAGGTACTGCTTGTGACATCATTATGCTGTCTCCCTTCTGGCGCTGTGAGCCATGATGATGCGCATGATGGCCTCCTGGTCAAATTCTCCTTTTTGCAGTTCTCCGGCAATTTCGCCTTCGTTCAGCACGTAGATGCGGTCAGAAAGACCTAAAAGCTCCTCCATCTCAGAGGAAATCACAACCACGGCTTTGCCGGCCTCTGCCAGATGATTAATGACGGTGTAGATTTCGTACTTGGCACCTACATCGATACCACGGGTGGGTTCGTCTAAGATAAGCACATCCGGGTCGGAGAGCATCCACTTGGCCAGCACCACTTTTTGCTGGTTGCCCCCGGAGAGGCTTTCCACGCGCTGGGTGAGGCTGTCGGCTTTCACATTGATGCGCTTGGAGTAGTCTTCTGCTGCATGAATCTCTGCATCCGGGTTCAGAATGCCCTTTTTGGAAAAGCGTGATTTCAAACTGGCCAGACTCATATTCCACTTAATATCATCGATGAGCACCAAACCATAGGTCTTTCTGTCCTCAGGTACATAGGCGATGTGCTGATCTATGGCGCTTTGCACCGTGGGCATGGTGATTTCCTGCCCGTCCTTATAGATATGACCCTGACTTTCAAAGCCGTAGGTATGGCCAAAGAGGCTCATAGCCAGCTCGGTGCGTCCGGCTCCCATGAGTCCGGCAAAGCCGACCACTTCACCTTTGCGTACGTTGAAGGAAATATGGGACAGGCGCTCTCTGGTGGGATCGTCCTCATCGTGCACTGTCCAGTCTTTTACCTCGAAGACCACTTCTCCTATTTGGGCGTGACGTTCCGGGTAGCGGTTGGTCAGCTCCCGTCCCACCATGCCCTTGATGATGCGGGCCTCGTCAATGGGGGTTCCATGGTCGCGCTCGATGGTTTCTATGGTGTGACCATCGCGGATAACGGTAATGCTGTCCGCCACGCGGGAGACCTCGTTCAACTTGTGGGAAATCATGATGCTGGTGAGTCCCTGTTTCTTCAGTTTCAACAGGAGTTCCAGCAGGGTATTGCTTTCCTCATCGTTCAGAGCCGAAGTGGGCTCATCCAGAATGAGAAGTTTGGCATTCTTGGCCAGCGCCTTGGCAATCTCAATCATCTGCTGCTGTCCCATGCCCAGATCTACAACCTTGCGGTTCACATTCTCATGCATGCCAATGCTCTTTAGCACCTCGGCGGCTTTGCGCTGAGTTTCTTCCCAGTCAATGACTTTGCCGCCGTACATGAGGTTCTCGTTGCCGATAAAGATATTTTCTGCCACCGTCAGCAGGGGGATAAGAGCCAGTTCCTGATGAATAATAACGATGCCTGTTTTCTCACTGGCCTTGATATCACTAAATTTTTGCACCTGTCCGTTATAAACGATGTCCCCGGTATAAGTGCCATAAGGGTAGACACCGGAAAGCACGTTCATCAGGGTAGATTTTCCTGCGCCATTTTCGCCGCAGAGGGCATGTATCTCCCCCCGCTTCACCACCAGATTTACATCGTCCAGAGCCTTTACCCCGGAAAAGTCCTTGGTGATGTGGCGCATTTCCAAAATATTATCCATGCCGCCTTCCTCCATTATCTAATGTGGACGAGCACATTCTTACTTTAAGCATAGGGGCGGATACATCCGCCCCCATGTATATAAATATCATGCAAATTATTTCAGCTGATCTGCCTTATAGTATCCGCTGTCCACCAGTTCTTTCTGGTAATTGTTCTTGTCCACTGCCACGGGCGTGCAGAGGTAGGAGGGAACTACCAGCTTGTGGTTGTTATAAGAGGTGGTGTCGTTGATTTCGGGATCCTTGCCTTCGAGGACGGCCTGTACCATGGTTACGCATTTGTCCGCCAAAGTTCTGGTGTCTTTGAACACAGTCATGGTCTGTTTGCCGGAGATGATGTTCTTGGTAGCCATGAGTTCTGCATCCTGCCCCGTGATGAGCGGCCAGTTTTTGCCTACCTGATAGCCTGCACCTTCGAGGGCGGCGGCGATGCCGTAGCTGATGCCATCAAAGGGAGAGATAACTGCATCCAGTTTCTTGCCATCGGTGTAGTAGCCGGAAATCAGGTCTTCCATGCGGCGCTGGGCCGTTTCCTGGGACCAGCGCAGGGTGCAGATTGTGTCAAAGTCGGTCTGTTTGGAGGGAACAACCAGCTGGCCGTTGTCGATGTACTTCTGGAGCACTTCAAAGAGGCCGTCATTTAAGAAATGGGCGTTATTGTCATCCGGGGAACCGGCGAAGAATTCCACATTGTAGGGGCCTTTGCCCTCAGCGAG
>DJYL01000063.1 GCA_002448495.1 Pseudoselenomonas ruminantium
CTGCTTCTGGCACTCTTTATCGCTCTGTTTGCTATTTCTCAGACAGACCAAAAGAAGATGGCGGATTTGGCGCAGGCTTTTACTGCGGCCTTTAACATGGGCGGCCCGTCATTCTTTGATAAGGCTGGTCCAAACGTGGGCCGGCGGGCGGAGCTCATGTCTGATGAGGATTTGGGTAATCAGGCATATTTTTCGGAAAATATGCAGCTGGAAGAATTGCAAAAGAAGCTGGAAGCCTACATTGAGGAAAATAATCTGGAAGACCAGTTGAGTACGCAGCTGGCGGAAGAAGGGCTGATGATTCGCATTAAGGAGCGTGCCTTGTTCCCTTCGGGGTCTGCTCAGCTGGTAGGACAGGCACAGTCTATCGTACCGGTGGTTGCAGGTATGTTGGCTTCACTGCCGGAGCGCGTGGTTATCTCTGGACACACGGATAATGTGCCAATCAGTACGGCGCAATATCCGTCCAACTGGGAACTCAGTGCTTCCCGTGCAATGAACCTCATGAAGGCGGTTCTGGCTGCTGAAAAATCCTTGAATCCGGCACGCTTTAGTGCAATCGGCTATAGTGAATATCGGCCTATAGCGGACAATAATACCGATGCAGGCAGACAGCAGAATCGGCGGGTAGAGATTTTCATTGCCCGTAATTTCCGGTTTAATCCCGATGAGCCTGCAGGCGGCAAAAAGGTTACTACTCCGGATACCGGGGCAGATGGCATGCCCGCAGCAGGAACGGGAAATACGCCGGCAACGCCCTCTACGAATGGAGCAGCAGCCAGCAATATGGCAACGACATCTTTTTAATTCAGGCATAATCAGCCGGCTTTTCAGCCGGCTAATTCTTTGCCTGCAGGAATAGGGTGTATAGGAGGTTATTTTGGTTACAGGAATTGGCATAGATATTGTGGAAGTGAATCGGCTGGATAAAGCTATCGCACACGAACCTTTTGTAGAGCGGGTTTTTACGCCGGACGAAGTGCGCTATTGTCGAAGCCGGGGAAAACAGGCTGCGCAAAGTTTTGCGGCTCGCTTTGCAGGCAAGGAGGCAATTTTGAAGGCTTTTGGAACGGGGCTTCGGGGGGGGAGTCTTACGGAATTGGAGATTCTGCCCGATGAACTTGGGTGTCCGCAAGTTCATTTGAAAGGTTATTTTGCCGATTTTGCCCGGAAAAAGGGTGTTAAGAATATTTGGTTGTCGCTTACCCATACAAAGGAGTATGCGGCGGCGCAGTGTGTGATGGAGGCAGAGGATGAAAATAGCAATAAGTGATGAAATGCGGAATATTGACCGGCTGGCAGCAGAAGAATATGGCTTGCCGGAACTCTTGTTGATGGAAAGTGCCGGTCACAGGACAGCACAGGCTATGGAACATCTGTTGGGAACGACAGCAGGCAAGACTATATGCGTACTGGCAGGCAGCGGCAATAATGGTGGGGATGCTTTGGCAGCAGCCAGATACCTCAGCAATATGGGGGCAAAAATCAAGATTTTTCTTACTTGTGAGCCTGCCCATCTAAAAACTGCTGCCGCCCGTATGAAAAAAATTACGGATAAAATGGGCCTGGAGGTACATGCACTGGAGGAGGACCGGGATTGGAACCGCCTGCATCTGGCACTGAAATTTACGGATGCCGTTCTGGATGGAATTTTAGGAACAGGCATTAAGGGGGAATTGAAGAAAAAGGTTTTGCGCCTGATTGAAGAAGTCAATGAAGCAGGCAGGAAAGTGCTGTCCATTGATATTCCCAGTGGTGTGGATGCTGATACGGGACGAATTTCCACGGTAGCTGTGATGGCCGATATGACGCTGACATTGGGACTTCCCAAGGTCGGGCATTTGTTGAGTCCCGGAGCGGATATGACCGGTCAGCTGATAGTTGACGATATCGGTATACCGCAGCCGCTTTTGCAAAGCGATAAGATTCAGCAGACGCTGCTGGATGATAAGCTGGTTAGGACATTGCTGCCCATGCGCAGCAAATCTGTGCATAAGGGGGATTGTGGCAGAATTTTGGTCGTTGCCGGTTCTCTGGGAATGACTGGTGCTGCGGCTCTGGCGGCAACAGCTGCTTTACGGGCAGGAGCCGGTGTGGTGACGCTGGCGGTACCGGCCTCCGTGCAGCCGGTTTTGGCCGGTCAGCTTTTGGAAGTGATGGTGCAGCCTGTCGAAGAGAGCAGGGAGGGAATTCTGAGTGGAGAAAAGGCTTTAAGCTGCCTATTGAGACTTGCCCAGCATTGTGATGCGGTATTGATTGGTCCTGGCTTGGGCAGAGCGATGGAAACGCAGGAATTGATTCGTATGTTTGCTGCCAAGGTAAATAAACCGCTTATTATGGATGCAGATGCAATCTTTGCCTTTAACAGCCAGCCTGATGAGTTGAGCAAGCTGCCTCAAGTGCCGGTGCTTACACCGCATTTAGGGGAAATGGCTGGCATTTTGGGCGTTTCCGTACCGGAACTGCGTGAGTCGCTGCTGCCGATTGTAAGGGAGGCAGCAGCAGAATATCAATGCATATTTGTCGTAAAGAGTGAGTGTACACTGGTAGCCTATCCAGATGGAATGACGTTTTTCTCATCTGTGGGCAACCCGGGAATGGCTACCGCTGGCAGCGGTGATGTGCTGGCAGGAACAATTGCGGGACTGATGAAACAGACGGAAAGCGGTTTGGCGCCGCTGGCAGGTGTATATCTTCATGGAAGAGCCGGAGATATTGCCTATAACGAAAAAGGAGAATCCCTGTTGGCCGGCGACATTCGGGAAAATTTGGCAGCTGCCTTGAAGGAACTGCGTCAGAAGCAAATGAATGCCTGACTGTACGGTTGTACAATATAAATGTACAATCTTGTAAGTTTTGCCGATTTTGTGCAAAAAAATGGCGAAAATCTTGACATTTGTATATTGTGGGCATAAAATGTAGTTACTTTGAGGAAAAAGAAAAGGGGTTTTAGCATGGCAAATGTAAATATTGACTGGTCAAAATTAGGATTCAGCTATCAGCCCATTACCAAACGTTATGTGGCGAATTATAAAGACGGTCACTGGGAAAAGGGCGGTTTGACGGAAGATGCGACCATTGTGCTTAACGAGTGTGCTGGTATTTTACAGTATTGCCAGGAAGTTTTTGAAGGATTGAAGGCCTATCGCACCAAAGATGGACGCATTGTTACCTTCCGTCCGGATTTAAATGCCAAACGCATGATGGATTCGGCCAAGCGTCTGGTTATGCCGCCGGTGCCGGAAGAAATGTTTATGGAAGCGGTAGATCAGGTGGTAGCAGCCAACAAGGATTGGATTCCGCCCTATGAATCCGGTGGCGCATTATATCTGCGTCCCTACCTGTTTGCTACGGGGCCGGTTATCGGGGTTAAACCTTCGGATGAATACCAGTTCCGTCTCTTTGGCACGCCGGTAGGTTCGTACTTCAAGAATGGCATAAAACCCATTACCATCTGTGTCAGCGATTTTGACCGGGCTGCACCGCACGGTACGGGTGATATCAAGGCCGGACTGAACTATGCGATGAGTCTGCATCCCTACATTCTGGCACATGAAAATGGCTTTGATGAAAATATGTATCTGGATGCGGCTACCCGCACCTATGTCGAAGAAACCGGTGGTGCCAATTTCCTCTTTGTGACGAAGGATAATGTTGTCGTAACGCCGAAATCCGGTTCCATTCTGCCGTCCATTACCCGCCGTTCGCTGGTAACGCTGGCAGAGAATCTGGGCTACAAGGTAGAACATCGTCCGGTGAAGTTCACGGAGCTGGAGGACTTTGCTGAAGCTGGCCTTTGCGGTACAGCCGCGGTTATCTGTCCGGTGGGTAAAGTGGTTGCCAAGGACAAGGAGATTGCATTCCCCAGCGGCATGCAGGAAATGGGGCCTGTACTTACCAAACTCTACAACACGCTCCGCGGTGTACAGTTGGGAACCGTTGAAGCACCGGAAGGCTGGATTCGCGAAATAAAATAATCTTTTTTTGAGTCATCTTCTGCGGGAGATGACTTTTTTCATCTTATTTTTAGAAAAAAGGCGTAAACTTTTTACAATACTTGCAAGGAATTCTTTACAAAGAACACGAATTCTTTTTATAATAGAAAGTAAAGATATAACAGGAATGTAATACTAGGGAGTTTTGTTTTATGCCGATTGATTTTATGCTGCCAACGCAATTTCATGGAATTCTTTCCACCATTGGATGGTTTGATGTGCTCGACATCTTGATTGTGGCGGCAATTTTATATAAAGCCTATGAAATGCTGCAGGATACACGAGCCATTACGCTGGTGAAGGGCATTTTGGTTCTGCTGGCTGTAACCATGGTGTGCAGCTGGCTGGATCTTCACGTTATTTCATGGCTCCTGCAAAAAAGCGTAACCCTGCTTTTTGTGGCACTTCCCATTGTCTTTCAGCCGGAACTGCGGCGGGCACTGGAACATCTGGGGCAGGGAAGGTTTCTGGGAACTGCAGCACTGCTCGATGATGAAGAAGCCCGCTCGGTGGTCAACGAAATAACCAAGGCCGTTAAGCAGCTTTCGGATACCAAGACCGGTGCCCTGCTGGTTATCGAGCGTGATATGGGACTCAATGATGTCAGTGCTACAGGCATTCAGATTGACGGGCTTATTTCGGCAGAGCTTTTGTTAAATGTATTCATTGTGAATACGCCGCTTCATGATGGTGCTACGGTTATCCGGGGAAATCGTCTGATTGCGGCAGGCTGCATCCTTCCGCTGACGGAAAACCGTACATTGTCCACAGAGCTGGGAACACGCCATCGGGCAGCAATCGGTCTTTCGGAGCAGTGTGATGCGTTGATTGTTGTGGTCAGCGAGGAAACAGGCACAATTTCGGTAGCAGAAAATGGGCATATCATGCGGCATTTAAGTCCTGAATACCTGAAGGAAATCCTAATGCCTGCTTTCGCTGTTCCGAAAACAAACATCAAGGACATCGTAATGAACTGGAGGAAGAAGAAATGATTTCAAGCTTTCGCAGTTTAGTTCAGCATAATTTGGCTGCTAAGATAGCTTCTATTTTAGTGGCAGTCATCCTTTGGGGCTATGTCATGAATGATCAGAATCCTTCTACGGAAGGCAGCTTTACGGCTCAGGTGCAGTTGGTCAATGTACCTGAAGGCTATAAGGTTACGCAGGAGGAGGAAAAGGCTAAAATTGCGGTACGGGGGGCGCGTTCCCTGTTTGTCAACAGCAGTGATGCAGATTTCCATGCGTATGTGGATTTGCGGGGGGCTGAAGCAGGGACAAACCACTACAAAATTCGTGTGGAAATGCCTCAGGGCTTTGAATTGGTGGATGTGTATCCGGAAAGTATGGAAGTTACATTGGACCCCATTGTGCAGCGCAGAGTGCGGGCAGATATCAATGTTAATGGTTCCCCCGCAAGCGGAGTGACGGTGGCGAGCGTAACACAGAAGAGTGACGAAGTATTGATAGAAGGGCCGTCCACGCTCGTAAATGAAGTGGACAGGCTTATTGGTTATGTGGGATTGACCAGCAAAAATGAGACGGATTTTTCCCTGCAGGTGCCATTGACGGCCATTAATGCTGATGGCCGGGAAGTATCCGGTGTGACGATACAGCCCGCTGCGATGTATGTGACGGTGCAGATGGCAAGGGGGCTGACCAAAAAGATTGTGACCATAACGCCGATTCCCGGTGAAGATTTGGACAGCAGGTTGGAACTGGTGGCGATAAAGCCAGAGCCGATGCAGATTGAAATTGCCGGTGCAGAAGAGGTCATTGCAAATTTAAAATCCGTGAATACAGAAAAAATTTCTTTGGCAGATGTGTTCAAGAACACCAATAAAGCGGTTAAATTAGATATTCCGCCAGGAGTAACTGTAACCAATCATGATGTGCTGGCGCACATTGTGGTAAAGAGCAGGAAAACAAGCAAGGATATGGAGTGAAGGTTCAAGTGATTCGTATAAAAAATTTACAGGTGGCTTTTGCTGATGACCGCCCCCTGCAAACACTTGCAGCCAAACGCTTGCAATTACCACCTCAGGCTGTTGCTGAGGTGGTAATTGTGCGTAAGGCTGTAGATGCCCGACGCTATCATGGTGCACCCGTGCAGTTTGTCTATATGTTGGATGTCGCGGTAAATATGCCGGAGAAAAAGGTGCTTCAAAAATTGCGCAGGGATAAAAATATCGAGGCAATAGCATTGAAAAAGCCTGTCCCGGCAAACTTGCGTTCACGGCAGGAGAGTGAACTGCGTCCGGTAGTGGTAGGCTTTGGGCCTGCTGGTATGTTTGCGGCATTGACACTGGCCAGAGCCGGCTGGAATCCATTGGTTTTGGAGCGGGGCGATGATGTGGACAGCCGCAAGGCTGCCATTGATTTGTTTTGGCGGACGGGAACATTGAGTGAACGTTCAAATGTACAGTTTGGTGAAGGGGGCGCAGGCACGTTCTCCGATGGCAAGCTGACAACGCGTATTAGTGACGGACATATACAGGATGTGCTGGAAGCGTTTATTGCCGCAGGTGCACCGGAAGAAATCCGTTATCTGCATAAGCCGCATATTGGCACGGACTTATTGCAGGGCGTGGTAAAAAATATCCGCAGGGAAATCCTTCGCTTAGGCGGTGAGGTGCGTTTTGCTGCGCAGGTTACGGACTTAGAGATTGAGCAAGGCAAAGTACAGGCGGTAATGGTCAATGATGAGGAACGCATAGCCTGTAGACAGGTATTTATGGGAATTGGCCACTCTGCCCGTGATACTTATCGTATGTTGTTGGCAAAGGGCTTGAAAATGGAAGCAAAGCCGTTTGCTGTTGGCGTACGCATTGAGCATCCGCAGGAGTTTATTGATCGGGCACAATATGGTGAGGATGCCGGAAATCCACGTCTGCCGGTGGCTGATTATGCACTTACCTATAAGGACCCTTTGACCGGACGGGGGGCGTATTCTTTCTGCATGTGTCCCGGCGGAAAGGTGGTAGCGGCAACTTCGCTAAAAGGTCAGGTCTGCACCAATGGCATGAGCAATTATAAGCGGGATTCTGGCATTGCAAACAGCGCACTGCTGGTGCAGGTCGGCCCCGATGATTTCGGTCGGGAAGTATTGGCCGGCATGAATCTGCAGGATAAGCTGGAAAAGCTCGCCTTTGAGCTGGGCGGCAGAAATTATCATGCGCCCGTGCAGACGGTTGGGGATTTTTTGGGCGGGACTTCCGGTTCCACGCAGTTTTTGACCCGCCCCACTTATCAGCCTGGCGTAAAGGCTGTGGACCTGCATAAATGTCTGCCGGATTTTCTGACCCGGACATTGGAAGGTGCACTTCCGCATTTTGACCGTAAAATTAAGGGATTTGCGGATAAAGGTGCTGTGATGACTGGTGTGGAGGCCCGTTCTTCTGCTCCCTGCCGTATCTGCCGCAGCCGGGAAACCTTGCTGGCAGAGGGCGTGAAGGGGCTGTATCCCATTGGAGAAGGCGCCGGCTATGCAGGGGGGATTATGAGTGCAGCTGTTGACGGAATGAAGGCAGCTTACAGGTTTTTAGCAGAGCAGTAATTGTCTTTTTTACCCTTCCTATGTTAAAATAACAACAGTATTCAATGTGGAGGATGAGCTGTTTATGAATTTTAGCCGGGATATATTCGCCGGGGTGACTATGGCGATGGCATCTCTGGCGGGGGTTACAGCAGTGGCTTCGCTATTGCAGCAAGCGGGAATGGATTTTGCTGCCAGCTTTACGGCGGGGATTTTGTTGTCTTTGGCGGGCACTTTGTGGTCAGCGTTCAAGAACTATGGTGTTGTGTTGACCCCTTCATTGACGGTTTCAGGCTATCTTGTATTTATTGCGGCCATTTCTCATGGCTTGGGTTGGCAGGTGATACTGGGAATTAGTTTTTCTGCATCGCTGCTTGGCATGGTGTTTTGGCATGGCAGCAGATATATTCCCTGTCGGGGAATTCCACCCATATTTCCGTGGGGGATTAAGCTGGCATTAGCGGTATTTTTAATCTGTTTGGGAT
Organism: Pseudoselenomonas ruminantium; assembly: GCA_002448495.1. Lineage (GTDB taxonomy): Bacteria > Bacillota > Negativicutes > Selenomonadales > Selenomonadaceae > Selenomonas_A > Selenomonas_A ruminantium_I. The sequence goes on from DJYL01000063.1 coordinate 8,012, forward strand.
TAAAAATGGGACGCATAGTGATTGCTTCTGCGTGGCAGGTGACCATGCTGGGGGACAGCGCTGACCCATTGATGTATTGGAGTATGGCCGGTGTTGTACTGACGCTGGCGCTGTTGGCCGGTGGCTGCTCCTGTGCTTTGTTTGCCGGTATGGTGGTTACGGGAGCAGTTACTTTCATAGAGGGCTTTTGGATCATTCCCGCAGCGCCGTTTTTCCTTCCGGAAGGTTTGGATAAGGTGATGGGGCAGTTGTCTTTTTCGCTTGTCGATGTCCGTGACGGAGCTTTCTTTGGCGTGACGGTGCTTAGTCTGCTGGTTATGTTAAGTGCTGTTCATTGGAGCACGTTTACGGCTTTGGCCAAGGCGGAAGCACCCGCAGATGGCGTCAGGTTCCTGTTTGCTTTGGGCGCTGCCGGAGCTTTGTGCGGCGTGCCTCCATTGGTTATATCGCCTGCATCGGCGGCGCTGCAAGGCGGCCGGCGCGGCCGATGGGCGCTGGGGGCGGCAGCTTTTGTTTTTGTGCTGGCTTTGTTTGGCGAGCCGATTATCGCTGCTATTGCGGATTTTCCTGCTATGGTGGTTCCCGTACTGGTGGGGAGTGGGTTTTGCCTGTTGTTGTCTGTATTGCAGCATTGTCCGTGGTCGGAAAATGCTGTGAAACGGCGGGCAGAGGCTCTGACGGTCAGTATTCTGGTGCTGTTGCTGCCGCTATCGGGAAATTTTGCCACGGCTTTGGGGGCTTCGCTTATCGGTTATGGCTTTTTTATGAGCATGGCGGGGTGCTTTAGACAGGTGGCTGGCATGATTTGGCTGATAAGCGGCGTATTTGCCCTTTATTATATTTATGGAAGTATGTTTTGATAAGTTAAGGAGTGTACTGTTCGTGAGTTTAAAGTGTTGTTCAAGAGTTGCTATGGCGGGCTGGTTGGTTGGAAGTTTAGTTTTTACGCTGCCGGAGTATAGTGAGGCGCGTCATATGGCGGTGAATCCGGAACTGGAAACCCGGGTGGATACGAATCACCGGCTTAATACGGGAAGCAGTACCCGTACGGTAGAACGGGGCAGCCAAAGCTTGGAAGCACGGATTGATGCGATATTGCATCCTGCTGTGGAGAAGGCGGAAAGCAGTATTCCGGTGCATCAGACGGTATCGGCTTATGATGATTCCATTATGGGGACGGCTCTGGCCAGTCAGGAACAGTGTGTGAATTATCTTCTTAGTGTAAACCCGCGTCCGGATATTTCCGTATCGCCGCAGGAACTTGTTTCTTACTATTACGAGGAAGGTGCACGGGAGGGGATTCGCCCCGATGTGGCTTTTGCTCAGGCGCTGAAGGAAACGGGCTTTTTCCGCTATGGAGGCACGGTGACACCTGACCAGAACAATTATTGCGGTCTGGGAACGACCAGCAGTAATGTAAAGGGTGCTTATTTCAGTTCAGCCAAACTGGGGGTACGGGCGCAGATTCAGCATCTGCTGGCCTATGCTTCTACCCGCCAGCCCAGTGAGCAGGTGGTTGACCCCCGCTATGGACTGGTGCGCAATACTTATGGCTCGCGGACATTGAACAGCTGGACAGACCTAAATGGCCGCTGGGCAGTTCCGGGATATACCTATGGTCAGAGCATTATGAGCATGTTTCGCGAAATGTTGTCACGTTAATTAAATGATGAGAGGATATTAATACTTTATGATTACGACCAATAATGTTAGTTTACAATTCGGCAAGCGTGTATTGTACAAAGATGTAAATCTGAAGTTTACGCCGGGAAACTGCTACGGGATTATCGGTGCCAATGGCGCAGGCAAATCCACTTTCCTGAAACTTTTGTCCGGTGAGATTGAACCGACCGGAGGCAATATCGAAATTACGCCGGGCGAGCGTCTGGCCGTGCTGCAGCAGGACCATTATGCCTATGATGATTACGAAGTTTTGCGTACGGTTATCATGGGGCATAAGCGTCTGGTGGAAATCATGGACGAAAAAGATGCGCTCTATGCCAAGCCGGATTTTTCCGAAGAAGACGGCATGAAGGCATCCGAACTCGAAGCCGAATTTGCGGAACTCAACGGCTGGGATGCGGAGTCTGAAGCTGCCCGCCTCTTAAATGGTCTGGGCATTCCCGAAGAAGAACATACCATGAAGATGGCAGACCTTACGGCCAAGGAAAAGGTGCGTGTACTTCTGGCACAGGCCCTCTTTGGCAATCCGGATATCCTGCTTTTAGACGAACCGACCAACCATTTGGACGTTGAATCCATCAACTGGCTCGAAGATTTCCTGGCCGGTTTTGAAAATACCGTTATCGTGGTATCCCATGACCGTCACTTCCTCAATCAGGTCTGCACCTATATCTGCGATGTGGACTTCGGTGCCATTCAGCTCTATGCCGGCAACTATGACTTTTGGTATCAGTCCAGCCAGCTGGCTCTGCAGCTGCAGAAGGAGCAGAACAAGAAGGCTGAGGAAAAAATCAAGGAACTGCAGAACTTTATTGCCCGCTTTGCCGCTAACGCTGCCAAATCCAAGCAGGCAACCAGCCGTAAGAAGCTGCTCGATAAAATCAAGGTGGAGGACATCAAGCCGTCTTCCCGCCGCTATCCGTATATTGCCTTCACGCCGGACCGCGAAGCCGGTGACCAGCTTCTGCAGGTGGACGGCATTTCCAAGACCGTTGATGGTGAACAGGTGCTCAAAAACGTCAGCTTCACGCTGAAGCGTGGCGACAAAGTGGCCTTTGTCGGCCCCAACAGCATCGGCAAGACCATGCTCTTTAAGATTCTCATGGGTGAAGAAGAAGCGGACGAAGGTACGTTCAAGTGGGGCGTAACGACCACGCAGGCTTATCTGCCTGCCGATAACTCCGCTTATTTCGATGGCGTGTCCCTGTCTCTCGTGGACTGGTTGCGTCAGTATTCCAAGGATCCGGACGAAACCTTTGTGCGCGGTTTCTTAGGCCGTATGCTGTTCTCCGGTGAGGAAAGTTTGAAGAAAGCATCGGTACTCTCCGGTGGTGAGCGTGTGCGCTGTATGCTGTCCAAGATGATGCTCTCTGGTGCCAATGTTCTCCTGATGGACGAGCCCACCAACCATCTGGACTTGGAATCCATTACGGCACTCAACAACGGCCTTATCGCCTTTGGCGGCACGGCACTCTTTGTGTCCCATGACCATGAGTTCGTGCAGACCATTGCCAACCGCATCATTGATATTACGCCGGACGGGGTAGTTGACCGCGTAACGACCTATGATGATTTCCTCGCCAATGAGACGGTTAAGCAGCAGTTAGCAGAAAAATACAGCAAAAAGTAAAGGTTTAAAGGAGCCAGTGCTATGCTGGAACAGTTCTTTAAGAAAAGTGAAGATGCCGGGACGGCCAAACGTCTGAAGGAAATGGTGGCGGTGCTCCGCAAGCGGGATATCGTCAAAGGTGTGACTCCGGAAAAATTGCGGCAGATACTGGAGGACCTTGGCCCCACTTTTGTAAAGCTGGGGCAGGTCATGAGTATGCGTCCGGACTTTTTGCCGCCGGAATACTGCGATGAGTTGATGAAATTGCAGACCGAGGCCAAGCCCATGCCGTTTAAGACCATTTTGGAGGTTATCGAAAAGGAATACAACCGCCGCTGGAATCAGGTGTTTTCCTATATTGATGAAGAATCCATCGGGTCGGCCAGTATCGCTCAGGTACATCGGGCGGTGCTTACTACCGGTGAAAAAGTTGTGGTAAAGGTACAGCGCCCCGGAATCTACGAAGTCATGAGCAAGGATATCGTCCTGTTAAAGCGGGCGGCAACACTTTTAAAGGTGGTGAGCCGTTCGCAGGATGTTATCGACTTCAATATGGTGCTCGATGAGATGTGGACTATTGCCAAGCAGGAAATGGATTTCCTGATGGAAGCCGACCATATTGAAGAGTTTGCCCATCTCAACCGGGATGTAGATTATGTGACCTGTCCGCGGGTTTTCCGCAATCTCTCCATGCAGCATATTCTGGTGATGGAGTATGTGGATGGCATCTGTATTGATAATTTTGCCAAGCTCAAGGAGCGGGGCTATGATATCAATACGTTGGGCCGCCGCTTGGGCGAAAATTATGTACGGCAGATTATCGAGGACGGTTTCTTCCATGCAGACCCTCACCCCGGCAATATCTGGATTCGCAATGGCCGCATTGTATGGCTGGATTTGGGCATGATGGGCAGGTTGTCCGGACGTGACCGGGCGGCTATCCGCAAGGCCGTGTATTCTTTGGCGCATCATGATACCTTTGAGATGAAGGCGGCGGTGCTTTCCTTGGGGATTGTCAGGGGAAAGGTGAACCATACAGCGCTTTATCAGGATATTGATGCCATGCTGGCTCAGTACAGCAGCCTCGACTTCAGTGAATTGCAGATGGGGGTGCTCACACGGCAGATTATGAATCTGATGCGCGTTCATCATATTACCTGTCCTCAGGGGCTTTCCATGTTTGCCCGTGGCGTGCTGACGGTGGAAGGCGTTATGCGGCTCTGCTGCCCTAAGGTAAGTTTTGTGGAAATCTTTGCCCGCAGTCTGTCGGTGGACTACAAAAAAAATTTCGACTGGAAAGACGAAATCGAAAAAGCCAAGCAGGAAGGTTTGATGCTGCTGAAAAAATCAGCACAGCTGCCGGAGCAGATTTCCGATATCCTTAAAATGACCATGAGCGGCCAGACAAAGGTGAATCTTGACGTTACCGGTTCAGAAGAACCATTGCGGCATCTTGACCGCATGATCAATAAGGTGATACTTGCCGTTTTGGTAGCGGCTTTGCTATTGGGGTCAAGCACCATTTGTACAACGCAGATGACGCCCAAGATAATGGAGATTCCCTTATTGGGGGTTTTGGGGTATTTAATCGCATTCATACTTAGCCTGAGAATTATTTGGGAGATTCACAAGGAACCATAAATCCGAGGGCAATAAGAGGAGGAATTATTTATGAGAGGTATTCGCGGTGCAATTGTAGTTGGGGAAAACAAGAAGGAAGAAATCTGGCAGGCGGCAAAGATGCTGCTGTCGCAGATTTTGCGGCGCAATAAGGTAAAACCGGAAGATATTGGAGCCTGTATCTTCAGCTGCACCAGTGATTTGACAGCAGGTTTTCCGGCAACGGGAGCACGGCAGATGGACGGTTTTGATAAGGTGCCCCTGTTTGATACCCGTGTACCTGAGGTAGATGATTCCATGGAACGCTGCATTCGTGTTCTGCTGCTGGTCGATACAGAAATCAAGCAGGCTGACATTCAGCATGTCTATATGGGGAAGGCACAGGAACTTCGCCCGGATTTGCGAAACTTCTAAGTTTCATTGTATGAAAACGTAATCATCAATAATCGTTTATTAGAAAAACATAAAAGAAATTAATGGAAAATGGACATAAGTACTGTACATTTTCCATTTTTTTTTGTAGAATGATGTTTGTAGGTAGACGAAACTTTTTTAGGTAAGGGGAGATACACATTGAGTAACATGGATACCACTTGTGTAAATGCTATCCGCGTTCTGGCAGCTGATGCTGTGCAGAAGGCAAATTCCGGTCATCCCGGCCTGCCGCTGGGCAGTGCCGCTATGGCTTATGAACTGTGGGCTAACCACATGAACCACAACCCGAAGAATCCGAAGTGGGCGAACCGTGACCGCTTCATTCTGTCCGGTGGTCATGGTTCTACGCTGCTCTATTCCTTGCTCCATTACTTCGGTTACGGCCTTACGCTGGATGATTTGAAGAACTTCCGTCAGGACGGCTCGCTTACTCCCGGTCATCCCGAATACGGCCATACGGTAGGCGTTGAAGCTACGACCGGCCCGCTGGGGGCTGGCATGGGCATGGCTGTAGGCATGGCTATGGCAGAAGCTCATCTGGCTGCTGAATTCAATAAGCCCGGTTATGACGTAGTTGACCATTACACCTTCGCGCTGGGCGGTGACGGCTGCATGATGGAAGGCATTTCCTCGGAAGCCTTCTCTTTGGCAGGTACGCTTGGTCTCTCCAAACTTATTATACTCTATGATTCCAATAAGATTTCCATTGAGGGCAGCACGGATATCGCCTTCACGGAAAATGTGGAAAAACGTATGCAGGCATTCGGCTTCCAGACGCTGACGGTAGAAGACGGCAATGATTTGGAGGCCATTGGCAAGGCTATTGAAGCTGCCAAGGCCGATAAAGAGCATCCGTCCTTTATCACGGTTAAGACGCAGATTGGTTATGGCTGCCCCGCAAAACAGGGCAAAGCCAGCGCTCATGGCGAACCGCTCGGCGTGGACAACGTCAAAGCGCTCAAAGAAAATCTGGGCTGGCCGGAACCGGAAAAGACCTTCAACATTCCGCAGGAAGTTTATGACCATTATAAGGAACTGGCCGGCAAGGGCGCTCAGGCTGAAGAAGCATGGAACAAGCTCTTTGCTGATTACTGCGCTAAGTTCCCGGAACTCAAGGCTAAATGGGACAAGTTCCATGCTCCTGTTGATGCCGATGCCCTGCTCAACGATGAAAACTTCTGGGCTTATGAGGATAAACCGCAGGCTACCCGTGCGCTTTCCGGCACGATGATTAACCGCCTGAAAGATATCATGCCCAACCTCTTCGGCGGCAGCGCTGACCTTGCTCCTTCCAACAAGACGAATATGAAGGATGCTGGCGACTTCTCCAAGGCAGACTATGCCGGACGCAACCTGCACTTCGGTGTCCGTGAGCTGGCAATGGCTGCGATGGCCAATGGTATCACGCTACACGGCGGCCTGCGCAACTATGTTGCAACCTTCTTCGTGTTCAGTGACTACACGAAGCCGATGGTTCGTCTGGCTGCACTGATGGGGCTGCCTGTGACCTATGTATTCACCCATGACTCCATCGGTGTAGGTGAAGACGGCCCGACCCATGAGCCTATCGAACAACTGGCTATGCTCCGCTCCCAGCCCAACGTAAATGTATTCCGTCCGGCTGATGCTACGGAAACCGCAGCTGGCTGGTATCTGGCTGTAACCAGCAAAAAGACCCCGACGGCTCTGGTACTGACTCGTCAGAACCTGCCGCAGCTGGCTGGTTCCTCCAAGGAAGCCCTCAAGGGTGCGTATGTGGTATCCGAAGCCAAGGATGCGGCCAAGATGGACGGCATCATCATTGCTACGGGTTCTGAAGTTTCGCTGGCTGTAGATGCACAGGCAAAACTGGCTGGTGAAGGTGTGGATGTCCGCGTTGTATCCATGCCCTGCATGGATCTCTTTGAGCAGCAGAGCGCTGAGTACAAGGAAAGCATTCTGCCGAAAAAGGTTCGTGCCCGCGTAGCGGTAGAAGCACTCAGTGATTTCGGCTGGGGCAAATATGTTGGCCTTGATGGGGCTACGGTTTCCATGGAAGGCTTTGGTGCTTCTGCTCCTGCCGGTGTGCTCTTTGAGAAGTTCGGCTTTACGGTTGACCATGTGGCTGAGGTTGTGCGCAAGGTTGTAAGCGACAACAAATAACAATTTGGTTAACATCTAAGTGATAAGACGCCCGGGGGCTGATAATACTTTTCCTCTGCTTATGCAGGCTTGCCTAACGCGACGGAAAAGTATCATCAGCCCCCGGGCTTATTGTGTGCATGATTCCTTGTCTAAGCAGCCGAAAGTTATCCCCTCCTGCCCGCTGCCTTGTACCTCGAACCAAGCGAACTTAGCACGAAATTCTTATGGTAAAAGTCGTGGATTTGCGCTATAATCAAGGGAGATTTAATAATCGTGAACGGAGTCGTTTTGGAAAGGATGAAGGCTTGTGCTAAAGGTATATGCAGTAGAGAGCCTGCGGGCAGGGATGACGGTTGGCCGGGATATCGTGGATGAGCAGGGCAATGCGCTTATCAGTACGGGAACGGTCTTGACCAAGGAAATGATTTATGGCTTGTTGGACAGGCCGATTTTTTCTGTTTATGTCGATGAGCAGAACCCTCATCCGGTGCCTAGTAAGGAAAATTTGCTGGATGATGAATATATTATGTGTTATAACAACATTTATCGTCGGCTGGAAGTGATGTTTGAGGCATTGATTCAGCGGGGAGAGTTTAGTGCTGCTGATTTGCAGAGCATCATGGATGAACGGAATTTTACGGAGCTTTGTGATGGCGCAAAGGCCGTATCACAGATTCACAATATGAAGCATGATGGTTCTTATCTGATTCATCATTGTCTTCATGTGGGGATTCTGGCCGGTTTGATGGGACGCTGGCTGGGAATGTCTGTGTTGGATCAGTATAATCTGGTTATTGCGGGGCTGTTTTTGGATATCGGCAAGATGATGATTTCGCCTGCTGTGCTGGAAAAGCAGGGCAAGCTGACGCCGGAGGAATTTGAACAGGTTAAGATGCATGCCCAGTATGGCCATGATACACTGGCGAGAACCACGCTGAATGCCAATCAGGATATTATGATGGGCGTCATGCAGCATCATGAGCGCTGTGATGGTTCCGGCTATCCTCTGCAGCTCAAAAAGGAACGGATTTCCAAATTCGGCAGGATTTTGGCTATACTGGATATCTATGATGCCATGGCCAGTGACCGTGTATTTGCCAAGCGCCGTTCTCCCTTTGATGTGTTTGCCATTCTTTATGATGATATATTGGACGGCAAGCTGGATACGGAATACGGCGTGCTCTTTATCAAGCGGCTGTCCCATGCGCTTAATGGCAACTGGGTGCGTTTGAGCAATGGCGAGAAAGGGCGCATTGTTTATCTGGACGAAAGCCGTATTCGTTCCCTGCCGGTAGTACAGACCGACAAAGGTGAGTTCTTTGATTTGAACCAGAGGCGCGATGTTAAGGTGGAATGTATTCTGACTGCCAGCGAAGTGTGATGAATAACTGCATATAGATTTTCGGCTCAATGGAGATTTTATGGTGATTTCCATTGAGCCTTTTTTATCTATGCGTTATACTATAAGGATATTATGGTTTTGCAGGGAGGAATGACTATGGCTATGGTGCCGAAATTAAATACCATGCAGTTTGATAAGGAAATACCCTTTAAGGTGTCAGCGCCCTTTGAACCCATGGGGGATCAGCCCAAGGCCATTGAAGATTTGGCGGCTGGCATCGAAAACGGACAGCAGGCGCAGGTGCTTTTAGGCGCGACGGGAACAGGCAAAACCTATACCATCGCCAAGGTCATCGAGAAGGTGCAGAAGCCGACCTTGGTCATTGCGCATAACAAGACATTGGCAGCGCAGCTGGCCAGCGAGTTTAAGGCATTCTTTCCGGAAAATTATGTGGGTTATTTCGTGAGTTACTATGATTATTACCAGCCGGAAGCTTATATTGCTTCTACGGATACCTATATTGAGAAGGATTCCTCGATTAATGATGAGATTGATGAACTGCGCCATTCCGCTACCTGTTCGCTGTTTGAGCGGCGCGATGTGATAATCGTAGCCTCCGTGTCCTGCATCTACGGCTTGGGTTCGCCGGAAAGCTATCATGAAATGGTGCTTTCTCTGCACAAGGGACAGGAGGTGCCGCGGGAAGATATTTTGCACAAGCTGGTACAGATTCGCTATGAGCGCAATGATATTGCCTTTGAGCGCGGCCGCTTCCGGGTGCGGGGGGATGTTATCGAGGTGTTCCCCGCAGGTTACAATAACCGGGCTGTGCGTATAGAATTGTTCGGTGACGAGATTGACCGCATGGTGGAGTTTGATGTGGTAACGGGCGAAGTCTATGGTGAGCGTACCCATCTTATGGTCTTTCCGGCGTCTCATTATGTGACGGAAGACGAGGATATGAAAATTGCCATGCAGGATATCCGTGATGAACTGGATGTTCAGCTCAAGATGTTCCGTGAAAACGGCAAACTGCTCGAAGCCCAGCGTATTGAACAGCGTACCAATTACGATTTGGAAATGATGCAGGAGATGGGCTATTGCTCAGGCATTGAAAATTACTCCCGTCATCTGACCCATCGCAAGGCAGGCGAAGCCCCTTATACACTCTTGGATTATTTCCCAGAGGATTTTTTGATTGTCGTGGACGAATCCCATGTGACCCTGCCGCAGATACATGCTATGTATGCCGGGGACAGGAGCCGCAAAGTTTCCTTGGTGGAAAACGGCTTCCGTCTGCCCTCGGCTTTTGATAACCGCCCCCTGACCTTTGAGGAATTTGCGGCGCGCATCAATCAGATTATCTATGTGTCGGCTACTCCGGGCAAGTATGAAAAGGAACAGGCACAGCAGATTGCCCAGCAGGTTATCCGCCCCACGGGACTTATTGACCCGGAAATCGAGGTGCGGCCCTTGGAGGGACAGATTGATGACCTCCTGACGGAAATCCGCCTGCGTATTGAGCGCAATGAACGCGTTCTCGTCACAACCCTGACCAAGAAGATGGCGGAAAATCTTACGGATTTTTTGAAGGAGGCAGGCGTAAAGGTACGTTATCTGCATTCGGATATTGCGACCATTGAGCGTGCGGAAATCATTCACGATTTGCGGGCCGGGGAATTTGATGTTTTGGTGGGCATTAACCTTCTGCGTGAAGGTCTGGATATGCCGGAGGTGTCCTTGATTGCTATACTGGATGCGGATAAGGAAGGTTTCCTGCGCTCGGATACTTCGCTGATTCAGATTATCGGCCGTGCCGCCCGTAATGCCAATGGACGGGTCATCATGTATGCCGATCGGATAACGGATTCCATGAAACGGGCGATGGACGAAACGGAACGCCGCCGGGAAATCCAGCAGGCATATAACAAGGAACATGGCATTGTGCCCAAGACGATTATCAAGCCCATCAAACCGTTGATTGAAACCACTTTGGTTGCGGAATCGGCTGCGAGTTATACTGCCGGTGACGGCAAAAAGAAGAAAAAGCTCACGAAGAAGGATAAGGAAAATCTCGTCAAGACATTGCTGCGCGAAATGCAGCAGGCTTCCCGTGCGATGGAATTTGAACGGGCGGCAGAACTTCGGGATATGATTTTGGAACTGGATGGCACCTTGCCGAAAGTCAAGGGAAAAGATTGAGCAGGCAGAAGCCTTCGTTTTGAACAATAGCGGCTATTATGGTATAATGTTTTTGTTAATTTATAAAGTTACAGAGGTTCCTATTGTATGGAGAATGTATATTCACTGGTTGAAGAATTTTATAAAAAGAATATGGCTGCCGGACAGATTGTTCCCCAAGAGATAGTGGAAGCTTATTTGCGGCGCAACGCCTGGCATGGTGCAGGTGATGATGAGTTAAAACGTCTTTGGAGTGTTATTTGTCTGCTCATTACCTATGTGGATCAGCAGGATCTTTATTCATTGGGGTCTTTGACGGTCTATGATTATCAAGAGATTATTTATCGCTATGCCAATGACAGGGCAGATTTTATGCTGGCAGAAGCAGACATCAATAAATTCTTTTCGGCAGCGGATAAGTTCTATGAGTACATGCAACGTACGCGGGATATTGATGATTACCGGCAAGGTTTGAAGGCTGCCAAGGATTCCCTTTATGAAGGCGGGTATTTCTTTTTGCCGGACAGGCGGGATGGAGATGCGTTTTACAGCTCGTTAGAGCATATGGAGGAAGTTCCTCCCGAAACCATGCAGCGGCTGAATAAGATGTTAGATGACCTTTTGCATCGTGTTGATGAATATTATAAGCAGCCGGCTTTTCGCCGCGATATGGACAGGGCTGTGGTAATGTATGCCGGGCCGGATTATGATGGTCAGGATTCTTGGCCGGAGGATGAGCGGCGTGGCTTTTGGTTCGGTTTTTGGGACTTTTTCCTCTTTGATTATCACCTGATTGTTTCGGACAGTATACCTCTGCGCTATTATTATGAGCATGAGCGGGATAAGTTGTCTACATCGGAGCAGGACATTTTAAGGGATTTGCTGCGCTCCAGATTTACCGTATTCTGTATAGAAGCCGTGGGGGAGGATTTTGTGAGCTGCCGTAATTTCTTTACGGGAGAAAACTTTGAATTGCCGGTGCCGGAACTGGCAATCGGCAATTATGATCACTGCATCCTTTATGGTCATATTCATTCGCATGGCGTTATGCTGCTTAATTACATTACGTCCCTTAACGCCAGTCCTAAATTGCAAAGACGTATGCGGGATGTGATTTTGCGGCAGTTTGAACGATTTAAATTCCAGTGTCCTCAAGCTGAGATGAAGGACTTTTTTGCCCGCAACGGCGGTGTGGTGCGCCACACCTTGCAGATTCTGGCCGGTTATGCCCAGTTGAATGTGTTGAAGAGCTGTCCGGTGAAGCAGCCGCTGCCGGATAATCCCGAAGCAGCAGAGCTGTTTGCTGCGGATATCGATATGCTGCGGAGGGTGGCTAAAAATGTGGGCTTCAGCAAGTTTGAAATAGGGCTGCTGGTTAAATTTTTTATGGATTATGTGACGGAATCGGCAGTGGATAAAGTCGATGACGTTTTGCTTACCGCACTGTTGCTGGAGTTTGCCCGGATAAATGGTGTGGATTTGTCCGGACAGTCGGAGATTTTTGAGCTGTTGGGCATTGACAGCAGGCGTGTACAGAGCTGCATGAAAAAGATTTCTGCTGCATTGGCCTGTGAAGTTTTTGATCCGCGATATTTGACGGAAGAAGCATTTATCAAGAGTCTTTATTATTGAGCGAGGTGAAGTTCATGGAACAGGATGAGGGCAGAGTCCGTGTGATGTCCCGGCAGGAGCGCAATGAATATGATGGTGTAACCATTGAAGATGGGAACCGCACAGAATATGAACAGTCAAAATCCGGCTATGGTTATCAGGGGATACGGATTCACACACTGAATTGGCAGGAACTGCTTTCCGGACGAGGAAATTGGCTGCAGAAAGCATTGATGATTGCCGGGGCAGCGGCAGTGCTGGCTTTTCTGTTCTTTGTAGCCTTGCCGGTGATTATGGTTCTGTTGGGCGTAGGTGTGGCGGTTTGGCTGTTTTTGCACCTGTTTGCAGGCCGATAAGGGGGTATAGGCATGGATTTTCTAGGGATTGCTGACGAAGAATTTATTCGGCAGGATGTGCCCATGACCAAGCAGGAGATTCGAATTTTGAGTCTGGTCAAGGCAAGGATTGCTCCCGATGCTGTGGTCTACGATATCGGCGCAGGTACAGGCTCCATATCCATTGAAGCAGCAAGATTGGCTCCTCAAGGCGAGGTTTACGCGATAGAGCGCAGCAATGAGGGGATAAATCTCATTCGGGCCAATGCAGCCAATTTTACTGCTTCAAATGTAAAGATTATTCAGGCTGAAGCCCCGGAGGGACTGGCTGACCTTCCACCGGCGGATGCCGTTTTGATTGGCGGCAGCGGCAGCCGTCTGTCGGAGATTTTGGAGACGGTTACGCCGAAATTGAAAGAAAAAGGACGTCTGGTGCTCAACTGCATTACCGTGCAGACACTGATGCAGTGTATTGAGTTTATGCGGAAACATTCGGATACTTATGTTTATGAGGCAATACAGGTTCAAGTGACCCGGCTGCAGCAGGTGGGAACCTATGATATGGCCAAGGCCAACAATCCGATTTATATTGTAACCTGCTGGAAAAAATAAAAAGTGAGAAAGAGGGAACGGTAATGGTACATATTGTGGGAGCAGGGCCGGGAGATCCGGAACTGATTACGGTAAAGGGAGCCAAATACTTAAAGGAAGCAGACGTGGTCATCTATGCCGGGTCGCTGGTGAATCCGGAGCTGTTGAATTATTGCCGCGAGGATGCGCAGATTCATAACTCTGCTTCGATGACGCTGGATGATGTTGTAAATACCATTGAGCAGGCAGAAAAAGAAGGAAAAATGACGGTGCGCCTGCACACGGGAGACCCTTCCGTATATGGCGCAATTCAGGAACAGATGGATGCTTTCCGCAAAAAGAATATCGCTTTTGACATCGTGCCTGGGGTCAGTTCCTGCTTTGCGGCAGCCGCCGCTCTGCAGCAGGAGTATACGCTGCCGGGAATCAGTCAGACGGTCATCATCACGCGCAACGAAGGCCGCACGCCGGTTCCGGATAAGGAAAAACTCAGAAGCCTTGCCCAGCACCAGTCCACCATGTGCATTTATCTTTCCATTACCATGCTGGAAAAGGTCGTGGCAGAATTAATTGCTGGCGGTTATGAGGAAGATACTCCTATAGCAATCGTACAGCGGGCATCGTGGCCCGGGCAGAAAATTGTCCGGGGAACTCTGAAGACCATTGTTCAGGACATTGCGGATAAGGATATCGACCGCACGGCGATGATTGTGGTAAGCCGCTGTCTGGGGGCTGATTATGAACTATCCCGTCTTTATGCGCCAGAGTTTTCCCATATGTTCCGAAAGGCTGTGAAATCATGAGATTAGCTTGTATGGCATTAACCGGACAAGCCTTGCAGCTTGCACAAAATATCAGGCAGTGTCTGGATGAATATGTGGATATTTATGTCAGTGAAAAACTGGTGCCGGATGAGGACATGCAAAGACGGTGGCGGGTACATACCTTTGCCAAGTTTAGTGAAGCTGTGGAACGGAATTTTAGCGCCTATGACGGCTTGATTTTTGTTATGGCAACGGGAATTGTGGTGCGTACGATTGCTCCGCTGCTGAACGATAAGCTCACTGACCCTGCGGTGGTGGTTTTTGACGAACAGGGAAAGCATGGCATCAGTCTTTTATCCGGCCATATGGGCGGGGCAAATGAACTGACCCGTCAGATTTGCCAGTCATTGGGAGCTGGTGCAGTGATTACTACAGCCACAGATGTGAATGAAAAGCTGGCACCTGATGTGCTGGCTGCAAGACTGGCGCTGCGCCCCTGGCCAAAGGTTAGGATTAAGTCCATTAACAGCGGTCTGCTGGAAGGAAAGACGATTCACTGGCGTATTGACCGGTCTTTGCCTCATAGCGTGTTTTACAAGCGGAGACTGGAACAGGAAGGTCAGACTGCGGATTTATGTGTGACCAGTCAGCTCTTTGCTGTGCTTCCGGAGGAAAAGGAGCAGCTGGAAGTGGTGATTACAGGAGAAAAGCAGCTTCCGGAGCTGGCAGAACTGCCAGCCAACATGCTCTGCCTTACGCCCAGACGCCTGATTGCCGGCGTCGGCTGCCGCAAGGGAACACCAGCAGCACTGGTGATGTCTGCTTTGGATGCGGCCTGCCGCATGATTGGCCGGGATCGTTCTTTTATTGATGAGTTGGCCAGTACCATTGTTAAGAAACATGAACCGGGGATTGTCTATGCCGGAGACGGCATGGTGCGTCCGGTGAAATTCTATGAAAACGATAAGATGCAGCAGATGATTGATACCCACCAGCTGGATGAATCGGATTTTGTCAAGAAGCATATTGGCATCGGCAATGTCTGTGAGGCAGCAGCATATTGTTCGGTGGCGGCGCGGGGCGGCAGAATTGCTTTAAGAAAAACGAATTTTGAAAAAGTGACGGTGGCTTTAATATGGGAAAAATAACGGTAGTGGGCATTGGCCCTGGAAGCCTTTTGGACATGACGCCACGGGCACGTCAGGCCATTGAAAATGCGGAGGTCATTGCCGGTTACAATACTTACATTAAGCTGATTGAAACGCTTTTGGGCGAGAAAAAGGTTATCGGCACAGCCATGATGCAGGAGATTGACCGCTGTAAAATGGCTGTGGCTGAAGCGGTAAGCGGCCACGATACGGTGGTGGTATCCAGCGGTGATGCCGGAGTCTATGGCATGGCCGGTCTGGTACTGGAACTTGTTTTGCAGCAGCCGGAAGAAAGCCGTCCGGAATTTGGCGGCGTGATTGCCGGTGTGTCGGCAGTCAATGCGGCAGCTGCGGTTTTAGGCGCGCCCTTGATGCATGATTTTGCGGTAATCAGCCTGTCCGACCTGCTGACGCCTTGGGAAACCATTGAAAAGCGTATTGAAATGGCGGCACAGGGAGATTTTGTGACGGCGCTTTACAACCCGAAAAGCAAAAAGCGCGTGGAAAATATCGAACGGGTGCGGGAAATCATGTTGAAGCACCGCAAGGCCGATACCCCTGTGGGCATTGTTACGGCGGCCAGCCGTGATGGGGAAGGCAAAATCATTTCCACGCTGGAAGATTTCACCAAACAGGAAATCAATATGTTCTCCCTCGTCATCATTGGCAATTCGATGACCTATGTGAAGGACGGCTATATGATTACGCCGCGCGGTTATGGCAATAAGGAGCCGGGCTTATGATTTTTGTGCTGGCAGGCACGCAGGACGGCAGGGAAATCGCCAAACTATTGTTGGAGAACGGCTATGATGTGGCCGCTTCGGTGGTCAGCCGTTACGGCGGGGAACTTCTTGCCCATGCCTGCGGGCAAAAATGTCTGATTAACGACAAGCCCTTGGATGAACAGGCATTGCAGGAGTATATGCAGGAGCATGCTGTCCGTGTGTTGGTGGATGCCAGTCACCCCTATGCGGTAAATGCCAGTCATAATGCCATGACCGCCTGCAGTGCCTTAGCTGTTCCCTATATTCGCTATGAGCGCGATTTGACGGAGCTGGATTACGAGAACATAACGGTGGTGCACAGCTATGAAGAAGCGGCGGAAGCTGCGTCCAAGCTGGGACAGAGGATATTCCTTACCACCGGCAGCCGCAATCTGGATAAATTCGTTCACAGCCCGCACTTGCAAGACGCGGAACTCACGGCCAGAGTCCTGCCAACGGCAGAGGTTATTGCCCTGTGTGAAAGTCTGGGGCTTGATGCCGGACATATCGCAGCCTTGCAGGGGCCGTTTTCTAAGGAGCTGAATAAGGAGCTTTTCCGCAGATACGCTGCGCAGGTTATCATCACGAAAAACAGCGGCAGCATTGGCGGTACAGATACCAAGTTGGCAGCAGCCAAAGAACTCGGCCTGCCTATTGTGCTGATTGACCGTCCGCAGCTGAATTATCCCTGCATCGGACATCATTATGAGGATATATTATCCTTTGTACAGACGCATTTTAGCGCTAAATAATCTCTGCAATCAGCAGGGATTATTTTTTTTACGGCAAAAACTGCCGCGCAGGTCTTTCTGCGCGGCAGTGAAGGGAACATTTAGTTGTTTTTATTGCCGAGTACGGTCTTGCCAAAGATTGCCAGCGTTATGAGGAAGACGACAAGACCTAAAATTTCTGCCGTATCGGCAAAATCATTGCCGACGAGAGCCAGCGGGCTGTCACTGCCGCCGCTGGTAACCGAAACTACGATGATACCAGCGAGGGCAACACCGATCAGCGATTCGCCAACGATAAGCCCTGAAGCAAACAGCGTGCCACGACGTATGCCACTGGTCAGACCTTCCTCACCGTTGCGTTCTTTGAGTTTCTTGTTGAGGAAGTAGCCCATGATTGCGCCGATAACGAGCGGTGTCTGTACCGATGGCGGCAGATAAATGCCCATGCCGACAGCGAGCGGCGGCAGGCAAAGGTTATCTGTATAGCGTTTGAGCAGCTGATTCACGATAACGAGCAGGACGCCGAGCCCCATGCCAAGGTAGATATACTCCCAGGCAAGCTGGCTGGAGAAGATACCCTGTGCAATTGTCGTCATCAGTGCAGCCTGCGGTGCAGCCAGTGCCTGACTCGGGTCCATATCCGGGCGCGGCAGTGCGCCGGAGAAACCATAAGCCTCATAGAGCAGGTTCAGTACCGGGGCGATGACGAGCGCACCAACC
Source organism: Pseudoselenomonas ruminantium (assembly GCA_002448495.1). Lineage (GTDB taxonomy): Bacteria > Bacillota > Negativicutes > Selenomonadales > Selenomonadaceae > Selenomonas_A > Selenomonas_A ruminantium_I. The sequence continues at coordinate 25,670 of DJYL01000063.1, forward strand.
ACGCAGCCGAGTAACAGAGCTGCCTGCTGACGCCACGGCGTTGCACCGACCAGATAGCCGGTCTTGAGATCCTGCATGTTGTCGTTTGAGATACAGGCGATAGCCATGATGATGGAAGTGGTAAAAATTGCTGTAGCTGTGGCGAATTTCTCACCACCTGGTAAATCGAAAATGCCAAAGGAGGAACAAAGCGTATACATCACAAGCGAGGATACGATGATGCCGAGAATGCCAATGCCGGATATCGGACTGGAAGATGTACCGACAAGACCAGCCATATAGGCGCAGGCTGCGGCTACGAAAAAGCCCATCAGCACGGCAACGCCAACGCCAACGAGGACGAAGGTAAGATGCTGCATCAGCGGCAGATTGGCAGGACTGACAAAGGCATAGAAGATAGCGAGCAGACCGGCAACCGTCAGCGCGAATACCCAGCCAATACTCTTGATGGACATGTCAATATCCATGCGATGTCTGTCCTGCTCATTCTGCGGCATGCGCACCGAGGCGATGGATTCTTTGACCCCATCAATGACCGGACGGGCCAGCGTAATCAGTGTCCAGACTGCAGCCACGCCCATGGCACCGGCACCAATCAGACGGACGCGGTCCTGATAGACCGCACCGGCAAACTTTTGCATCGTCATGCCGTCGGGCAGTGCACTGGTAATCGTGTAGAACGGTACAAAGCCCGCCCAGGCAATCAGGATACCGACGAGCATGGCCAGTCCCGAAGCAATGCCAATAAGATAGCCGGCACCGACAAGTGCCGTTGAGTAACCAATGGGGAACTGCGTCATGCCACGCCCCACATGGAACCAGAGTGACAGACCGCCGGAAAGAACTTGAAAGCCGTTGGAAAGCAGGGCAACGAGCCCCGCCACGATACCGCCGGACATGATTTCCTTAAGGCCGCTGCCCTGTTGGGAATCCGCAGCCTCATTGCTGCCGACTTTCAGAATTTCAGCAGCAGCCACGCCTTCCGGATAGGCCAGGTCACTATGGACGACCATTGCACGGCGCAGCGGAATCGTGAACAGTACGCCCAGACAGCCGCCACAGGCCGATACCAGCAGCGTCTGCCAAAATTCAAATCCCTGCCAATAGCCAATCATCAGCATACCGGGAATGATGAAAATAATGGCGGACAAGGTTCCGGCGGCGGAGGCCTGCGTCTGAACCATATTATTTTCGAGGATGTTGGCATCTTTGGCCATCTTGAGGACGGCCATTGAAATCACTGCGGCCGGGATAGCCGAGGAAAAAGTCAGGCCAACCTTGAGACCCAGATAAACGTTCGATGCAGTGAAGATAATTGTCAGAATAGCACCGAGCAGCATACCACGGACCGTAAGTTCAGGAAGGCGCAATTCGTTCCTCATAAACTCATTGTCATGTTGTTTCATCGTATAAATACTCCTTATAGGGTAAATGTTTTTGTGATTATACCTCCCTGGTGTACAACCACAAAAAACATTATATCACATCTAAAAACATTATAAAAGATATATGTGTGTATACATGTAAATACCTCTGCTCTGTACCGTAACTTTAATCTGCAGGGTGCGTAAGCGGGATAAATGTGATAATATATACAATGTATGATTGTAAGAATGAGGTGATGGATTATGGAATTTATCAAGCAGCCTATGGAGATAGAAAATCGCAGTATGGAAATTATTGCGCCCCATTTGGCGGGGCTGAATCTTACACCGGAGCAGGTTAAGGTATATTCCCGGCTCATACATGCCGCCGGGGATGTGGATTATGCACCCATCATTAAGATGTCTGCTGATGCCATTGAACAGGCTATGGCAGCGTTAAAAGGCGGTTGTGATATCTACACCGATGTGGAAATGGTGCGCACGGGCATCAATAAGCGCAAGCTGGCATCCTTTGGCGGGCAGGTACATTGCCTGATTGCGGATGAAGAAGTAGCAAAGACGGCTAAGGAACAGGGGATTACCCGTTCGATGGCCGCTATGCGCAAGTTTGGTGCGCAGATGAACGGCGCAGTTATCGCCATCGGCAATGCGCCTACGGCGCTGTTTGAAGTCCTGCGGCAGGTAGAAGAAGAAAAGCTGCGTCCGGCCTGCATCGTGGGCATTCCCGTAGGCTTTGTGGGGGCGGCTGATTCCAAGGCAGAGTTGGCACGGCAGACGACTGTACCCTACATCACCGTGGAGGGCACGAAAGGCGGCAGCCCCATTGCGGCAGCGGCGGTCAATGCCATGATGTATCTCATCAACAACGATAGAGGCTGATTATGGCGGGAAAAATTATCTTAGTCACCGGCGGCGCCCGTTCGGGAAAATCCAGCTTTGCGGAAAAACTGGCGGCGGAGATGGGCACTTCTATCGGCTATATTGCCACGGCGCAGATTTACGATGAAGAAATGCGCTATCGGGTCAAGCTGCACCGGGAACGGCGTCCGTCTACATGGCAGACATGGGAAGCACCTTTTGAGGCGGAAAAGGCGATTGCCGAGGCGGCAAAGTCGCATAAAGTATTGCTGTTTGACTGCCTTACGTTGTATCTCAGTAACCATCTGTGCCGAATCCTTTACGATGAATTGACCGATGAAGTGGCCTATCGGATTGTCAAGGAACAGATAGGGGCGTTGGTAAAGGCGGCGCAGACAGCTGCCGGGCAGGGCACTTCCACGATTTTTGTCACCAATGAAGTGGGGGCGGGGATTGTGCCGGAAAATAAACTGGCGCGCCTGTATCGGGATGCCAGCGGTTTAAGCAATCAGCGTGTTGCCGCCGCCGCGGAAGATGTATACGCCGTTATCGCGGGGATTCCCGTAAATATCAAAAAACTCAATGCCTGCCTTGTGCAGGAAAAGGACGGATAAACAAATGGCAAACTCCATTATGCTGATGGGCACAAGTTCTCATGTGGGCAAAAGCATTATTACCACAGCCTTGTGCCGCATCTTTCATCAGGAAGGGCGCAAGGTCGTGCCCTTTAAGGCACAGAATATGGCGCTCAATTCCTATGTGACCAAAGACGGCAAGGAAATGGGCCGTGCGCAGGTAGCACAGGCCGAAGCGGCGGGCTTGGAACCGATGGTCGATATGAATCCGGTGCTCTTAAAGCCCACGGGCAACTCCTGTTCGCAGGTGATCATAAACGGCAAGGCCGTGGGGAATATGAGTGCGCGGGAATACCATAAGGGCTATTCGTTGAAGGCTTTTGGTGCCGTGACCGAAGCCTTGGCGCGTTTGCAGAATAACTTTGATACCTTGGTTATTGAAGGGGCAGGCAGTCCTGCGGAGGTCAATCTCAAAGCTAACGATATCGTCAATATGCGCGTGGCCAAACACTTAAATGCGCCCGTGCTGCTCATTGCCGATATTGACCGGGGCGGAGCATTAGCCTCTCTCGTAGGCACGCTGGAGCTTTTGGACGAGGACGAGCGCTCTTTGGTCAAAGGGCTTATCATCAATAAGTTCCGCGGTGATGTGACGCTTTTGACTCCAGCCGTGGACTTTTTGGAGGAAAAAACCGGTAAGCCGGTGCTGGGGATTGTGCCGCATATCGAAGATTTGGGCATTGATGATGAAGATTCCGTGTCCCTTGATGACAAGGAGTATACTTCTGCGGAGCAGGCGGCAGCGGATTTACAGATAGCGGTTATTCAGACGCCGAAGATTTCCAATTTCACGGACTTTGACAGTCTGGCGGCAGAGCCGGATGTTTCCCTTTACTATGTGCGCAAGGCGGAGGAATTGGGCAAGCCCGATATGATTATCCTGCCCGGTTCCAAGAACACCACCGAAGATTTGCTGCATTTGCGTGAATGTGGTCTGGAAGCGGCTATTCGCGAACAGGTGGCAAAGGGCACGCCGTTATGGGGCATCTGCGGCGGCTATCAGATGCTGGGACAAAAGATTGCTGACCCCCTGCATACGGAATCGGCTAATGATGAAGTTACGGGCTTAGGCTATCTGCCAATGGAAACCATCTTTGCCGCAGAGAAATTGACCAGTCAGGTACAGGCTGACTGTGCAGCCTTTGAATTCCTGGGAAGGTGCATAAAGGCAGAGGGCTTGTACGGCTATGAAATCCATACAGGCGAAACGCAGTTTACAGATAAGCTGCCACATCCCTTTAAGATAATTGACAGGTCAAATCAGGCGGTGAATATCCCCGAAGGTCTGACTCGTCAGGCTGATGGTCAGGGGCAGGTGACAGGCACCTATATTCACGGCATTTTTGACCACGATGTTTTCCGCCGTCAGGTGATCAATGCCCTGCGCGTCCGTAAAGGACTGGCAGAACTGCCTGTTCAGCGCAGTGTGCGGCAGGAAAAAGAACGAGCCTACAATCGTCTGGCCAGTGTGGTGCGCGCCAGCCTCGATATGGAAAAACTCGCGCAGATTATGGGGGAAACCTCATGCTGACGGGAATCTTGGCTTTTTTAGTGGACTGCATTATTGGTGACCCCAAGAGCAAATGGCATCCTGTCGTGCTGATGGGAAAGCTGATTTCCCTGTTTGAACGTCTGTTTTACCATGCAGAGGACAAGGACAGCCGTAAGTTTGCCTGGGGGGCAGTGCTGGTGCTGCTGGTGCTTTGGCTGACCTATGCAGCAGCCGAAGGTATTATGCTTTTGTCTTATCGGATTCCGTGGAGCTGGGGCAGTACGGCGGTAGGAGCAGTCCTGCTGTCCTTTGCCATTTCGCCTAAAAGCCTGGCGAAAGCCGGCAAGGAACTTTATGGTCTGCTGTTGGCTGGCGATATGACCGAAGCCCGCCGCAAGGTAGGCTGGATTGTGGGACGGGACACGGATAAGCTCGATGAGCCGGAAATCGCCCGGGCCACGGTGGAAACCATTGCGGAAAATACCGTAGACGGCATTATTGCGCCGCTGTTCTTTTTCGTGCTGGGCGGAGTGCCTTTGGCTATGGCGTATCGGGCGGCCAATACGATGGATTCTATGCTTGGTTACAAGAACGACAAATATCTTTACTTTGGCCGGGCGGCGGCAAGGCTGGACGATGTCCTTAACTACATTCCGGCACGTATAACGGCGGTGCTGTTTATCTTTGCCGCATGGATTTTGGGCTATGATTATAAATTTGCCTATCGCATGATGCTGCGGGATGCCAAGAAACACCCCAGCCCCAACGGCGGTTACGCCGAAGCCACGGTAGCCGGGGCCTTGCACGTTCGGTTGGGGGGCTATAACTCGTACTTTGGTCAGCAGCACTTCCGCGCCTATATGGGCGAACCTTTGGAAACTCTGGGCATCAAGCATATTATGGGCTCAATCCGGCTGATGTATACGGCAACGGTGCTGTTTATCATCATCTGCTATGCTATGTTTGGCTTATGATGGGGGCGCAAAATGAAATCATTTATTACTGCATTGCAGTTTTTGACCAGAATTCACATAAAAAATCAGACGGATTTAACGGCGGAGGACTTTGGCCGCAGTACGAAGTTTTTTCCCTTGGTGGGGCTTATCCTAGGTACGGTTTATATACTGGCGGCCTGGTGCCTGATTGCCGTGTTCGGCTGGGCCAATTTCGTGACTACGCTGCTCGTCATTCTGCCGATATTATTGACCGGCGGTCTGATGCTGGACGGTTTTATGGATACCGTGGACGGTGTCTTTTCCGGCAGGGAACGGGAGCGGGTACTAGAAATCATGAAGGACAGCCGGGTGGGCTCCTTTGGCGTAATCGCCTTGGCCTGCCTGCTTTTGGTTAATTGGACGGCGCTGCGTGATGTAAAACTCGTATTGATTATGACGGCGCTCTTTGTCATGCCCATTATTGGTCGTATGGCCATGGTTATGGCGATTGCCTTCTTCCCTTATGCCCGCAAGGAAGGCATGGGCAAAATCTTTGCCGATATGGCGGACAGAAAAACGGTACTGTTGGCAGCGCTCACTACGATTATCGGTGTTGTGCCATGGGGGCAGGCCGCTATCGCCGCTTTGGCCGCCGGGCTTATTTTTGCGTGGCTGCTGGGCTGTTGGCTGTCAAGCAGGCTGGGCGGGCTGACAGGTGACACCTACGGGGCGATTGAAACCCTGACCGAAACCGTGGTACTCCTTGTATTCTGGGTAACATCTTGGATACCGGGAGGACTGCATATATTGTGGAGATAATGGATTCCAGATGGAAGGAACCGCACACGACAGCAGGCTGTGTGCGGTTTTTGTCGAATATAGAAAGGGGAGGTGGGCGGCATTATGGAAAGTTTAACGCCAACGGAGCTAAAATCCATCTTGTTTTCCAAACGAGCCAATATCTATTATCTGGAAAAATGCCGGGTAATGCAAAAAGATGGGCGCGTTTTATATCTGACGGAAGGGAAGAAGGCGAATCAGTATTGGAATATCCCCATAGCCAATACAACGGTGATTATGTTGGGAACCGGAACGTCCATTACACAGGCGGCTATGCGTATGCTGGCCGGGGCTGGTGTATTGGTGGGCTTTTGCGGCGGGGGCGGAACACCGCTTTTTTCGGGGTCGGAGATTGAATGGTTAAGCCCGCAAAGCGAATATCGGCCTACGCAGTATGTGCAAGGCTGGGTGTCCTTTTGGTTTGACGAAGACAAGCGTTTGCAGACAGCCAAGAATTTTCAAAGACAGCGCTGTGATTTCTTGGAAAAGGTGTGGGGAAAAGACCGGGATTTGCAAGGCGCAGGTTTTTACGCAGATGATGTCGATATTGAACAGGCCTTACAAGGTTTTCGGCAGGGGATTGAGCATGCAGGGAATGTGAGTGAACTTTTGGCTGCAGAGGCTCATTTTGCCAAACAGTTGTATAGGTATTCCGCGCAACGGACAGATTATGGGGATTTTTCCCGCGATACAGACGCCGGGGATACAGCAAATATATTTTTGAACCACGGCAATTACCTAGCCTATGGCATGGCGGCATCTGTTTTGTGGGTATTGGGAATACCACATGGTTTTGCCGTTATGCATGGCAAAACGCGGCGCGGTGCGCTGGTCTTTGATGTAGCGGATTTAATCAAGGATGCGATTGTCCTGCCGGGAGCCTTCTTCTGTGCAATGAATGATTATCGGGAACAGGAGTTTCGCGAGTATTGCCTGCAAAAATTTACGGAACACAAGGTACTGGACTTCATGTATGATACAGTGAAAAAACAAAGCCTGCAGTGGCAGAAGGGAGTCGGTTCCGATGATGGTGATATTTACCAGTCAGAGTGATAAAAACGCCCTGAAAACCACGCGCTGGATTTTGGACGCTTTTGCCAACCGCATTGGGACGGATACCTGGCAGACAATTATTACCGAAGATGGTTTGCAGATGGTGAAAACCTTGCTGCGGCGTCATGCGACCAAGAGTATGTCTGTATCCTGCCGCTGGATAAGGTCGCGTACCCGCAGTCAGTTGCTATGGATTGTCGGGGATAAAAGCCGCTTCAATGCAGAGGGAATTGTACCGGTAAACAGTACACAGAAAGATTTAGCACATAGCGAGTGGGAAAATGATTGGTCACATTTGCCTGCTATCAAGGCATTGGCGGCAATGGCGGGGCTATTGCATGATTGGGGCAAGGCCAATAAAGCTTTTCAGAAATTATTAAAGAAGAAAAAGGACAAGGAAGGGAAGAAGACCAGTGATGAAGTTTACCGCCATGAATGGCTGAGCTGCAAACTGCTGGAAGGGTTGGTCTATCAGACGGGCATACAGAGTGATACGGAGTGGCTGGGAATTTTACAGACAGGAAAAATCCCGGAGAAAAAACTGGCAGATTATCTTAAAGAAAATGCAAATAAAGGCTTGGCAGCTATGCCGCCGATTGCCAGTATGTTGTGTTGGTTGATATTATCTCATCATCGTTTGCCGCTTTTGGATGAAAACCGCAGAAAAGGCTATAGCAGTGAGGAAATGCCGGATTTTTCGTCTTTGTTGGCAAATTTCAAAGCAGATTGGGGATATGAAAAAAAGGGAACGGAAGAAGTTAAAATCGTATCCGGTCTGCTAAAATCTGCTCCATGGAAAAAGCAACTGAAAAAATGGTCGGGCAGGCTGTTGGAAGTATATGGTGACTTGTTGGATTTATGGCAGCAGGGAAATATGCGTTCTTTACTGTTATATACGCGTATCAGCCTGATGCTCAGCGATTATATGGTATCTGCGGATAAGGCAGACCCGGCATGGCCGCAGGATTGCGACCTGTATGCCAATACCGATAAAAACGAGTTAAAACAGCGTTTGGATGAGCATTTGGTACGTGTGGGCCGGCAGGCGGCAAAAGTGGCACATTGCCTGCCGCGCTTCGCAGAGGGGATGGAAAGAATTGATGATGTGCCTGCTTTGCGGAAAAAGAGTCCTGTGGCTTTTAGCTGGCAGGACAAGGTTACGGCTAAGATTCAGGATTACCGCAAGGAACATAGCAAAATCGTGCATGCTGGATGGTTTGTCATCAATATGGCCGGTACAGGCTGTGGCAAGACATTTGCCAATGCGAAAATAATGAGAGCCTTGTCCAAAGATGGTAAATCTCTGCGATACAGTCTGTTGTTAGGTTTGCGTACCTTGACGCTGCAAACGGGGAATGAATACCGTTCACGCGTGAAACTGGACAGCAGTGAAATGGCTGTGCTCGTTGGTTCAGGCGTCGTTAAGGATTTGTATGAGGATGATGTATGTGCAGAGAATACGGGCGACACGGCTTGTATGAATGGACTGATGCCGGGAACAGTGCATGCTGAATTTTCTGCAGAGGATGAAATGCTGGATGTATTGTTTGACCCCGCAGAAAAAATGACGGATAAAAGACGGCAACTGCTATATGCGCCTGTTCTGGTGGCAACGATTGACCATTTGATGCCCAGCGTGGAAACTGTACGCGGTGGCCGGCATATCCTGCCATTTTTACGTCTTATGGCTGCTGATGTAGTCATTGATGAAATTGATGATTTTGCCGGGAAAGATTTGGTGGCAATTGCACGGTTGGTACATTTGGCTGGCTTACTGGGAAGAAATATCGTGCTGTCATCTGCGACCATACCGCCGGACTTAGCGGAAGGATTATTTTCGGCCTATTGGCGTGGGCGGCAGGAGTATGCACAGTTTTTTGGCTATAAGACTACCGTCAACTGTGTCTGGTGCGATGAATTTCAGCCGCAGATTCAAACAATCGGAATGACAGAGCAGGAAGATGCGCTGGCTGTCTATCGTCAGGGACATAATGATTTTTCCCAGCGTCATTTGGAAAAGCTGAAATCACAGCCAATTAAGCGGCGTGGCTGGATTGTTGATTGCGAACAAATCCTGCAGCTGCCGCAGGAAGAACGAAATGCGGCCTATTTTCATGTTATGCAGCAGGCTATTGTGCGCTTGCATAACCAGTACGCCGTGAAGGATAAACGAACAGGAAAACGTGTGTCTTTCGGACTGGTGAGAATCGCAAATATACTTCCTTGCGTTCAAGCCGCAAAGTATATGTTGAAATCGGAGTGGCCGGAGAAAATCGCTCCTCGGCTGCTGGTTTATCACAGTCGGCAGACAGCACTGTTACGCAGTCAGGAAGAAAAATATTTGGACAGGGTGTTAAAACGTGACGGACAAGCGGGAACGGAAATAGATTTTCAAGATGCGCTTGTGCGTCAGCATATTGAAGGGACAGAGGCGCAGGATATTATTTTTATACTGGTGGCAACACCGGTTGAAGAACTGGGACGCGACCATGATTTTGATTGGGCGGTAGTGGAACCGTCATCTTACCGCTCGCTTATTCAGCTGGCCGGACGTATTCGCCGCCATCGTGGTGAGCCTGCGGCGGCAGAATTGGGCAATATTGCGGTCATGCAATATAATATCAAGGCTTTGCAGGAGATAAATGGCCCTGTATTTTGCCGGCCCGGCTTTGAAACGCAGAAAAAATACAGGCTGCGTACCCATGATATGAAGGAATTGGTCAATCCGGCTGAATTGGCAACGGTCATAGATGCTTCGCCACGCACGGTGCGCCCTGAAAAATTGCAGGCGCACAGCAATCTTGTTCATCTGGAACATAAGGTATTAAGCGATTTTCGTGACCTGTCCAATTGTGGCGCAGGCTTTTTGCATGGCTGGCAGGACGAATATTGGTGGCTTACGGCCCTGCCCCAGCAGTTGAATCAGTTCCGTGAAGGAAGGCCGGATATAGAATTATGTCTAAGAGAACAGGAAGATGGCAGCTTTATCTTTGAGGAAAAGGATAGTCATACGGGCAATTGGATAAAGCGAGAAGAATGGTATCATATCAAACAGGAAAAGGACGAGAAAAATGAACGCTTTTGGTTAAGACGGGATTATAAACAGGCTTGGAATGCTTATAAGGACTCACGGGAAGAATGGGGGAATCTGAATAAAGTTGGGCTATTGCATTTGCCTGATTATGGTAGGGTCAATAATGAAAAAGAATGGCGATATTCAGACCAGTTTGGAATGTATGATGAAAAAGAGGATTTTGACCAATAGCACAGAATATAAAATAAAGGAATTGGCTTTTACCCAAAATTTTAAGCTGTCTTGCAGCGCCTTATAAAATAAGGGGCAAATAAAGAGCGCTAAATTTGGGTAAAACAAGTAAAATTCGTCAGTAGCCTTTATTTTGTAGGATGTACGGACGAGTTTGTGCAGTGTTCCGCCGAATAGGCGGCTTAGAAAATGAGAATCTGCAAGCCCCAGACGGCAATGAGTGTGTTCCGCCGAATAGGCGGCTTAGAAATACGCCGATACTGGTTAAATCCTGCGCCTGCTTGTGTTCCGCCGAATAGGCGGCTTAGAAATTACGGCGTTCCCTAATTCGGATATGCTCATTGTGTTCCGCCGAATAGGCGGCTTAGAAAAGACCAGAACTTATAGCGACAATGCGGGATTTGTGTTCCGCCGAATAGGCGGCTTAGAAATGCTGAAAGATTTCCTGCAGGATAGCCTGGTCGTGTTCCGCCGAATAGGCGGCTTAGAAAATACTGAACGCATTAGCCGCCCGCGCCCTGTTGTGTTCCGCCGAATAGGCGGCTTAGAAAAGTAAGTTTTGAGGATTCGTCTCAATGAAAGGGTGTTCCGCCGAATAGGCGGCTTAGAAAGAACAGCATTTTAGAGATGAATGTGATATTAAGTGTTCCGCCGAATAGGCGGCTTAGAAAGCAAGGTACTCGCCAACCGCTATTTGGTGATTGTGTTCCGCCGAATAGGCGGCTTAGAAATACAAGAGCATTGTAGTTATGGATGGGACGAATGTGTTCCGCCGAATAGGCGGCTTAGAAAGGTGTCAGCGCATAGCCGTAGTGATAAGCACCGTGTTCCGCCGAATAGGCGGCTTAGAAATAGCGCCGGGAAAATGGTAAAAAAAGAGCCGGTGTTCCGCCGAATAGGCGGCTTTTTTTGTAAGTGGAAATCACGGTTGTATTTATAAGTCGATGTTTGCTATAATTTGCATGTATGGAAGGGGAGATGCCCGTGGTGAATTTTCAATTGATGTGCAAAGATGTTCTGGTGGCGGGATTTTCCGTAAATGAGACAACTGGACGGATTGTCAGTGATTTGCATATTGATAATCGTGAATATCTGCCTCTGTCAGTTCTTTATAGTGACAGTCGACGACTTGCTTTGCAAACTTGGATAGACAATCGCAGTGTGTCAGCTAACCGCAAGGATGTGTCGCTAATGTTAGCGGCTTTTCAGGTGGAAACGCCTAGTGCGTTATCGTTTAAGAGCCTGGGGTTGAATCTGTCTGACCAATACTGGTTCAAACCCAAGGGGGCGGATTTTGACTGGCATGATGTAAACTTGTTTGAAAATGCTTTTATGGAGCAGTCGTTTCGCTCTGTGACAGGGGGGGATGGCTCAAGTTATACCCCTGATAGCAGTTCCAACGGTGACTTGCCCAAGTTCTGGAAAATTGAGAATGGCAAACGCGTTCTCTATAAGGAAGGTTCTGCCCCGTATGACCAACAACCCTATAATGAGGTGTTTGCATCGTGTTTGTTGGAATTGCTGGACTTGCCACATGTCAATTACTCATTGGTGCAGGATAAAGACGAAGAAAAGGCATACAGTGTATGTGAAACCTTTGTAACATCGGATACCGAGTATGTTCCGGCATTGGAAATCCTGAATGTAGTACCGAAATTAAATCACGAAAACAGCTACCAGCATTTTCTTCGTTGTGTAGAAGCCTTGTCTATTCCGGTCAGCAGGCAGGAACTAGATGATATGCTGTTGTTTGATTATCTAATAAACAATGCTGACCGTCATTATGGTAATTTTGGTTTCATTCGTAATGTGCAGACGAGAAAGTTCTTAGGCATGGCGCCTATATTTGATAATGGTAACAGCCTTTGGTATTTGCAGCTGAATAAACGTATGAAGCTAAAAGACCAACCTGCCAAGCCTTTCCGCGATACGCATATGGAACAGGTGAAACTGTTGGGAGAATCGACTATTCGTTGGGAAAGGCTGACGGAAACGCTGTTGCGGCAGCTGGTTACGGATATTTACAGTAGGAATGATTTGTTTGATACAGAGCGCATGGATAATCTGGTACATAACATCAGCGTTGCTGTGCAAAGAATTATGGCAAGGCAAATTGTATAGGACGTCTTGGCAAGTGGCAGTAAGTCATGTTAAGATAACATTGTTTCCTTCCGTCGTGCAGACGGCTTAGAAATCTATATTTTTATTGGGTAATAAACCGCCGTACAGGCGGCATTTTTAATATAACCTCTATATTTTTATTGTGGTTGACAATGGCTGCGTCGGCGGCTATAATAAATATAAAGGAAATTTACAGATAATATTGAATAGTATAGTGAGTGAGGTGAAGGCGATGAGTGTTTTGAGCGATTATGTGCAAGCGGAAGCTGAAAAGAAAGGCAGTCCTCCAAGAGAATGGCTCACAGATATTGCTAAAAATGTGGGCAAGTGTCAGTTTGCCACACATATTGGTCGTTTTGCCAATCCTGATGTAACCGTGAACTGGCAAGCGAAAATAAAGGAAAAGCCGGACGAACCATACGTATCTACAGCATCGGCAAAGTGTCAGACAGATATTTTTGTAGCGGCTAATTATTTGGCAACTGCCAGCCTGTTGCAGCTGCAATTAGAGGATGGCAGGACTTTTTATGAGCATTTGCAGGATGATGACAGTCAGTTGCGTCAGGAGTTTAATCATTGGCAATTGGATTATGAACAGGTTCGGGAAGATTTGTTGGCGATAAAATCCTATGAGGTGCCAACGGCAACTGATACGCGTCTGAAGCAAGTGTATTTTCCTGTTGGTGATGATGACTACCATTTACTGACGGTGCTGCCACCATCCAGCCTGATGCAGGAAGTAAGAACGCGTATTCGCAGAATGGAAACGGATGCACGGGAAGCCTATGATAAAAAGTCAGCAAAATATGGCAGTACGCACAGACGCATCTATAATCTGACACAGACGAAGTTCGGCGGTACAAAACCGCAGAATATATCCTTTGGCAATAATCGGCAAGGAGGACGCAGTTATATGTTGTCCGCAATGCCACCGCAGTTGTCCAAAAGGGAAGTGATTCTGCCTAAACGGGATTTCTTCAAAGAATCCTTGCGTTTGCGGAATTTTGTCAATTTGCTCCGCCAGTTACATGGCCGTTATGCAGATAAGCGGAATAATATGGATATACGTCAGGCCGCCCGCAGCATAGAACGACAGATTATGGAAGTAACACTGCAACAGGTTTATGTTTTGCGTCAGCAGGCAAAAGGCTGGAGTGATGGACACAAGTTGAATAGGGCGCAAGCCATTTGGCTGGACGATAAATATGCAGAGATTCGTCTGGAGGAAACAGAATGGCAGAAAGAACTGGCTGACCGATTCGCTCGTTGGATAATCGATACTTATCTGTTTGTATTGAAAAAAGATGGTGTGGAACTGGGGGATGGAGAACTGGCGGCACTAAAAAAGGAAACGCAAGAATTTATTAAAGAGGATTTGCGAAAGCAATAGGGGGTGAAGCGGGTGTCGGCAGAATATTTAGTTATACCGCATTTGCATATTCAAAATGCCAATGCAGCCAGCAGCCCATATATAGTGGGCTTTCCCGCAATGACTGCCTGGCTGGGGATGATTCATGCCCTGCAGCGTAGATTGCAGCAAAGGGAAGAACTGCGACAGGTAAGACTGTTACGCATGGGCATATCTTGTCATGCCTGTGATATGCAATCTTTTTCCGACAGGGATAATTATTATGATTACTTGATAGGTACAGCTAATCCACTGAAAAAAAGCAAAAAAACGGGTGAGTTTGAGCGACCACCCTTTGTCGAAGAAGCACGCTGTCATTTGGAAGTTAGTTTATTGATAGAGATTGAAGGCTTTAAGGAGAGCTTTAGAGAAAACTTTTTGCGAGCAGTATGTCAGGAATTGCCGCGCTTAAAGGCCGCAGGCGGCGATATTATCCTGCAGGCGGGAGATTTTGAGCAATGGCAGGTAATTACTGTGTTGGATGATGATGAATCTGCGGAAAGACGGATAAAACGCCTGTTGATGCCAGGATATGTGCTGAAAGAACGGCAGGATTTATTAAAGCCTGCTGCGGACAGGGATACCTTGGACAATTTGCTGGGAGCCTTGCAAGTGGAATATACAGCAGAGGAAACTGCAGATGGTAAGGGGGTTAGCTGGCAGAGAAAAAAGGTACTGGCAGATGGCTGGCTGGTGCCGATTGCGGTTGGTTTTCGGGATTTGTCCGGCGAAATAAAAGTAGAGGGACAGCGTTCTTATGATTATGAACATCATTTTGTAGAACCATTAGTATCTGTTGGGGAATTTGTGATGCCCTATCGATTGGAATCTTTACAGGAAATGCTGTGGGAGTATGTGTACGACGCAGCAGATGGATTATACTTGTGTCATAATATGGGTAAAGATGATTGTGAAATGGAGGAGGAAGAATAATGGCTAAGAAAGCTGCGGATATTGCATCGGTATTATCGTTTGAGAAAAAATTGGTGGTTTCGGATGGCTATATGTACGGAACCTGTTGGGATGATGAACATAAAAGCAAGGCTGAACCATTGAAACTGGTCGAAAAGTCCGTTCGGGGAACCATATCCAATCGCTTGAAACCAGCTGTGCAAAATGACCCCGCAAAGCTGAATGCAGAAGTAGAGAAACCAAATTTGCAGCAAGTTGATGCCTGCGCTTTGGGAATGGAGCAAGATACGCTCAAAATGACGTTCTCTGTTAAAGTGCTAAATGGTGTGGAAAAGCCGTCAGCTTGCAATAATGCTGCGTTTGCGCAAAGTTATGCAGAAGCGGCTAAGGGATATATGGAGAAAACAGGCTTTAAGGAATTGGCTTATCGCTATACTTATAATATTGCTAGTGGACGATTCCTGTGGCGCAATCGTCTTGGTGCAGAAAAACTGGAAATCTGCGTCAAAGCAGGCGATTTAGAGCAGAAGTTCTCTGGATATGATTATTCCCTGCGGGAATTCAGCGAACATACCGAGTTGAATGCTTTGGCGGAGAAAATTGCAGCAGTTCTGTCCGGTAAAGAACCTTACTTGTTTATTGAAGTGGAAGCTTATGCAAAATTGGGCATGGGGCAGGAAGTATATCCCAGCGAAGAATTAGTTTTTGATAAAGGCAACAGCCGCAAGAGTAAGATTTTGTATCAGGTGAATGGCGTTGCAGCTATGCATTCACAAAAATTGGGCAATGCGCTGAGAACGATTGATACCTGGTATCCGTCCTTTGGTAGTGCAGAAGGTGCAGGTCCGATTGCCATTGAGCCTTATGGTGCTGTGACGACCTTGGGCAAAGCTTTTAGAAATCCGAAAGAAAAAGTGGATTTCTATACGTTGTTTGATAAATTTGCACTAGGCGAACCGTTGGCAAACGCCGAGGAAGAACACTATGTTATGGCAGTGCTGGTGCGCGGCGGTGTATTCGGCAAGGGGTGATTAGGGTGAAATATTATCAGGAACTCACCTTGCTGCCGGATGCTGAGATTAGTGAAAATCATATTTGGAGCAAGCTTTATCAACAGTTGCATCTGGCATTGGCGACACAGATGACAGACAATGAGAAGGGCAAAATTGGTGTATCGTTCCCGCAGTATGAGGATAGCGAAAAACCACGACTGGGCTGCAAGATGCGATTGTTTGCTGAACAGGAAGATGACTTGGCGAAGATGGATATAAAACGCTGGCTGTTACGCTATCAGGATTATATTCATATAACGGGTATAAGACCTTTGCCGATGAAGGTGAAGGGCTATGCGGTTTATCGTCGTTATCATCAGGAGGCAAGTCCGGCACATAAAGCTAGACGATATGCCCAGCGGCATGGCATTTCCTATGATGAAGCACTAAAACTGTTTCCAAGGGAAACTATGACGAAAAAAATTCCCTTTGTGCAAATGCATAGTGAAACCAATCAGCAAAAATATCGTCTTTGCATAGAACGTATTGTGCAGGATAAGGAAATACTGATGGGGTTTGGTAGCTATGGTTTGGATAATCTCTCCACAGTACCAGAATTTTGACCCAAATTTTGAGTAGGACTGGGAAAGCCCGCAAAATAAAGGGAAAATTGCAAGGGGAAAATTAGGGTGATTCGCTGAAACATGCAGAAATCCCAGTATTTTCGCCGTTGTTCGCAGTTTTTGGTGCAGTATTCCGCCGTATAGGCGGCTTAGAAATCGAACCAGCATTCAAGAAATGCCAAATCTTCGTATTCCGCCGTATAGGCGGCTTAGAAATTGCCTGTCAGAAACTTGTGGAGGAAGGACATGTATTCCGCCGTATAGGCGGCTTAGAAATAAAAGATGAAAAGAACGAAATAGAAGAATTAGTATTCCGCCGTATAGGCGGCTTAGAAATCGTTGTCCAGCATGCGGCGGTTTACTTCTCAGTATTCCGCCGTATAGGCGGCTTAGAAAGCACTTCAAAGAGGATTAACAATCCTCTTTTTGTATTCCGCCGTATAGGCGGCTTAGAAATTCCTTCTTCATCATCATCACTTTTTCGCGCGGTATTCCGCCGTATAGGCGGCTTAGAAAAAACCTTGAAAAATATCTGTATGGCCAAATGAGTATTCCGCCGTATAGGCGGCTTAGAAAATGAACATCGGCCTGCCCCCTTAATTCTCCACGTATTCCGCCGTATAGGCGGCTTAGAAATTAGTTTGGGATGACTTGCCATTGTTTGATGAGTATTCCGCCGTATAGGCGGCTTAGAAAAGCCTCCTAAAATGTTCTGTGTACTATCCAAAGTATTCCGCCGTATAGGCGGCTTAGAAAATCATCAATGGCGGCCTGCATTGCCCCGGTAAGTATTCCGCCGTATAGGCGGCTTAGAAATAACGCACTAATGCGTCTGCCCCATACAAAGTGTATTCCGCCGTATAGGCGGCT